>JAVJTC010000024.1 GCA_040219085.1 Acidimicrobiales bacterium | reverse complement strand
TCGCTGTTGAGGGTGTCGACGAGGTCGGCCTCCATCACGGCGGTCACCAGGGTGGACAGCACGGGGTTGGCCGATGCCGCGGTGGCGGCGGGGTCGTCGGCCATGCCGTCGAAGGAGCCCTCACCTTCTGTGGGCACCGCTTCACAGGCAGGACCGAACGGCATCATCGCCATCTCGTCCTCGCCGGCGTCGTCCATGTCGTCCATCTCGTCACCGGTGGCCGGCTCCGATGTCGTGTCGTCGCCGTCATCGACGGCAGCGGTTTCGTTGTCGTCGCTGCCGCAGGCGGCGGCCACGAGGCCCAGTGTCAACAGGAGGGCCAGGAGCTTGAAGAGCATTCGGTTCTTCATCGGTTCGGTACCTTTCACTTTCGGTTTCGGGGGTTGGGGTTGGGATCTCGGTTGCGCCGACCTCAGGTCGGGTCCTCGACGAGGACCACGACCTCGTGGTGGCCGGTTGCGCCGTCGGGTATGGGTTCGGAGCGGTCCGCCGTCTGGATTGCTCCGGTTCCGTCAGTTGCGCGGCAGCGCAGCGTGTGGCGACCGGGTGAGGCGTTCCAGCGCCAGACCCACTGGCGCCACGTGGTGTCGTTGAGCGCGTCCGCGAGCTCGGCCTCCATCCAGGGCCCGTCGTCCACCTGGACCTCGACGGCGGCGATGCCCCGGGTCTGCGCCCAGGCGACGCCCGCCACGGGGACCACGCCCGGGGCGACCCGCTGAAGCCCCCGGGGCGTGTCGATACGGCTCTGGGTGCGGATCGGACCCTCCCGGGCCCAGCCGCGCCGTTCCCAGTAGTGGTCGAACGCGTCGAACGTCGTGAGCTCGATCTCGGTGAGCCACTTCGTGGCCGACACGTAGCCGTACAGCCCCGGGACGACGAGCCGCGCCGGGAAGCCGTGGGCGAGTGGGAGCGGCTCGCCGTTCATCCCGACGGCGACGATCGCGTCACGTCCGTCGGTGGCGGCCTCCACAGGGAAGCCGCACTCCCAGCCGTCGACCGAGCGCCCGACGACCTGGTCCGCCTCCGGCAGCACGCGGGCCTCGTCGAGGAGCGCGTCGAGCCGGGCGCCGAGCCAGCGGGCGTTGCCGACGAGACCTCCGCCGACCTCGTTGGATACGCAGGTCATCGTGATGTCGGTTTCGATGAGCTCACGTTCGAGGAGTTCCGCGAAGGTGATCTCGTAGGGCCGTTCGACCATCCCGTGCACCCGCAACCGCCACGTGTCGGCCGGGACCTGCGGAACTGTCAGAGCGATGTCGATCCGGTAGAAGTCGTCGTTGGGGGTGATGAAGGGCGTCACGCCGTCGACGCCCACGGCGACACCGGGGTCGGGGGCGTCGAGGGTCCGGAGGGGCCGGGGGAGGACCACCTCGGCGCGCGACGCGGCCGCCGAGAAGCGCCCCTGCAGCCAGCGGCCCGCAACGGCGAGCGCACCGGCGGTCGCGGCCAGTGCGCCCATGCCGACCAGGAACGTCCGGCGGCCGCTGTCGTCCGTGGGCCGGTTGGCGGTGCCCGGCTCGCTGATCCGCCACAGTCCGTACAGGGCGGCGCAACCCGCGATCGTGCCGACGACCGAGGGGGTCACGACGCTCACCGGCACCTCCACCCGTCGTCCCAGTGCCGCCCACACGCCGATCGCGCCGAAAACACCGAGCGCGCCGAGCCCGACGCGAATCGACCGGCGTAGTGCGACGACGCCGACGAGCGCGGCGTAGCCGGCGAGCAGTACGCCGATGCCGACGAGCAGTGCGAGCTTGTCCTTCGTTCCGAACCAGTCGATGGCGAGGTCCTTCATCCAGCTCGGCACGCGGTCGATGACGCGGTCGCCCACATCGAGGACCGGCGATCGCCACCGGCGGGTGAACCCGGCGACCAGTTCGGCCAGCCCGAGAGCCACGAGCCCCGCGACGATGCCGGCTGCCGCAGCGGCCGGAACGGAGGCCCGCGGCCGGCGCGCGGGCGCGGTGTCGGCTGACTCGGTGTCGGGTGACTCGGTGTCGGATACAGGGGTGCTCATGACCGGTGTTCGGAACCGGCCCGGATCCGTATTGGTCCGGCCGACCCTCGGGGATGTCCCTGAGGTCGTCCCCGATGTGGCGTCGACGGCGTCGTGGGACAATGACGCCGATGGCGATGTCCGTTTCGGCGACCAGCCCCGCCCGTTGGCACGTTCCCCACCCGGATTCCGAGAACCGCATGGTTTCGGGCACCGCGGCGGGGATCGCCCGCGAAATCGGTGCCGACCCACTGGTGGTTCGCCTGGCGTTCGTCGTCCTCGCCCTCGCCGGTGGGGTCGGTCTGGCGCTGTACGCGCTCTGCTGGTTGGTGTTCGTCGTGGCGGCGGCTCGCAGCGGTGAGGTCGGGCCCGACCGGATTCCCAAGGCCGGTTCGGAGCGGCTCCGGGTGGCCGCCGTGGGCCTCATCGTCCTCGGGGCCCTCCTGGGTCTGCAGGACACGCCGGGCTTCTCCCACGCGGTGGTGTGGCCGGCGGCCCTGTTGGCGGCGGGTGTCGTCGTCACGGTCGACCGGGCCGTGATCGGTGGTGACGCCGTCGCGTCGGGTCCGATGCCCATCGCGGGTGCGCAGGGACGGTGGTCATTCGTGCGGATCGCGGCGGGTGTGGTCCTGGCGGGTGCCGGGGTGGGACTCGTCGCCGCGGCGAATTTCGACATCCGAACGGCAGGGGCCGCCCTCGTCGCGGTGGCCATCGCGCTCGCCGGGGTGTGGCTCATCGTCGCCCCGTGGGGGTCCCGTCTGATCGACGAGTTGGGCGAGGAACGTCGGGCGCGGATCCGGTCCGAGGAGCGCGCGGAGATGGCCGCCCACCTGCACGACTCGGTGCTTCAGACGCTTGCGCTCATCCAGCGCAGCGCGGACGACCCCCGCGCGATGGTCCGGCACGCCCGCCGCCAGGAACGCGAGCTGCGAACCTGGCTCTACGGCGGGACCGCTGACCGTTCGGTTGGTCGGCTGCGCGCGGCTCTCGAGGCGACGGTGGCCGAGGTCGAGGCCGTTCACGGGGTGCCGGTGGAGGTGGTCGTCGTCGGCGACGTCGACATGGACGATCGCCACGAGGGTCTCCTCGCCGCCATCCGTGAGGCGGTCACGAACGCGTCGGTGCACTCCGGAGCGGCCCGGGTCGACGTGTTCGCCGAGGTGGGGGAGGCGGCCACCGAGGTATTCGTACGCGACACCGGTGCCGGGTTCGACCTCGACGCTGTCGACGTCGACCGACGTGGTCTGCGGGACTCGATCGTCGGACGCATCGAGCGTCTCGGCGGTTCGGCGACGGTGTCCTCGGCCCCCGGGGTCGGCACGGAGGTCGAGTTGCGACTGCCGGGGAACGGCCGGTGAGACCGCTTCGGATCGTGCTCGTCGACGACCACGAGATCGTCCGCGCCGGTGTGCGCAGTGAGTTGGCCGGCGACGGTTTCGACGTCGTCGCGGAGGCGGGGGACGTCGACGAGGCGGTGGCGGTGATCGCCACGGCCCGTCCCGACGTGGTCCTCCTCGACGTCCACCTACCCGGTGGCAACGGCCCGGAGGTCATCCGACGGACGGTCGACGAGACAGAGGTCGGGACCGTCTTCCTGGCACTGTCGGTATCCGACGCGGCGGAGGACGTGATCTCGGTGATCCGGGCCGGGGCACGGGGTTACGTGACCAAGGCGATCTCGGCCGACGGCCTGCGGGACGCCATCACCCGGGTCGCGGCGGGCGAGGCCGTTCTGTCGCCGCGGCTCGCCGGCTTCGTCCTCGATGCCTTCGCCGGCGAGACCCACGAGCCCTACGACCCCGAACTGGATCTCCTGACGAACCGGGAGAAGGAGGTCCTGCGCCTCCTCGCCCGCGGCTACACCTACCGTGAGATCGGGCAGCGCCTGTCCATCTCGGTGAAGACGGTGGAGACGCACGCCTCGGCGGTGCTGCGCAAGCTGCAGTTCTCGAATCGTCACGAATTGACGAACTGGGCCGCGCGCCGCAGGCTCATCTGAGCGGCCGCCGGGCCGATCCCCTTCTCATGAACGGTGACTGGAGCCTGTGATGCGGCGAGTTCTGTCGGCCTGCGTGGCCTGCCTGGTGATGTTCACCGCGGGTTGCGGCGGGGATGACGACCTGCGGGTCGCGGGCACCACGATCGACGGCGCTCTCGACAGCGACGAGAGGATCGTGCCGGTCCTCGAGGCCTCCGAGACGATCCTGGGCCAACCGCTCGAGTGGCCCTCGGGCCCCGCCACGCTGACATCGGTGGTGTTGACCATGCAGCCCGGTGAAGAGACGGGCCGGCACTACCACGAGGCCCCGCTCTATGCGTTGATCCTGGAGGGGACCCTGACGGTGGACTACGGGGAGAACGGGACCCGCACCTACCGCGAGGGCGACGCCCTGATGGAGGCCCAGGAGATCGTCCACAACGGGATGAACCTCAGCGACGAGCCGGTCAAGCTCCTGGTGTTGAACATGGGAGCAGAGGGCGTCGCCAACACCGTTCTGGTCGACGAGTAGAGCCGCCGGTCACCCGAACTCGTCCGGGACGGGGATCTCGAAGCGGGCCGGGGTCGAGTCGGCCACGCCGACATCGAGGAACAACTCGGCGACGTCGGTGGGCACCCGGAATCCGAAGATCACCTCGACGCCCTCGCCGTTGTCCAGTGCCTTCGCGAAACTGTTCTCCGAGCCGATCGGCAGGCCGTCGATCACGAGTCGGAACGCGTCGTCCGTGAAGACGGTGCCCCCGCAGTTGCCCTGACCAGCGACGCCCTGTAGGCGGATTCTCACGAAGCGTTCGCCGCGGACGGTCCTCGTCGTTCCGGCGCCGACGATGCGTGTGGCGTCCTCGTCCAGGCCGGCATCGACGTCCCATTCGGCATCGAGGACCGAGACCGAGCCGGGGGCGTCGGCGCAGCCGCCCTCGTAGACGACGTCGGCCGACTCGTCGACCACCACGGTGAGCGGGTACGGATCCGTGGGTTCGGGGCCGTCGAGGGGTATCACGATGGGCTCGTTCACGTCGTTGTCGAACACCACGGTCGCGCCGCCGAGGTCGTAGCCGTCGCCGGGGAAGGCCAGGGCGACGCTCTGTGGTCCGTCGCCCTGGACGAGGATCCTGCGGCGGAAGTCGACCATCTCGGAGGCGACCGCGCTGCCGTCGGCGAGAACGAGGGAGAAGTCGGCCACCTCGAAGGTCTCGGACGTGCCCGGGTACCCCTGTTCGAACTCCATCTCGTAGTCCAGGTACAGGTAGCGCTCTTCGCCGACTTCGGGTTCGTCGTCGAGGCGGGTCCCCGGGGTGTCGTTGGCGTACTCGGCGGCCGTGAACGTGATGACCACGTGGGCGTAGGTGCCGGACCTGGGGAGGTCGAGCCCGGCGTCGACCGGTGGCGGAAGGGTGGTCGTTGTGGTCGGCGGCTCGGTGGTGGACGTCGTCGGTGCGGCGGTGGTGGAGGTGGCGGTCGGAGCCTCGGTTGCGGTTGCGGTTGCGGTTGCGGTCGGCGTCGCCGTGGCGGCCGCGTCGGCGTCGTCACCGCCGCTGCAGCCGGCCGCCAACAGAATCGCAGCTGCGATCGAGATTCCCCGGATGACCGGTCTCATGGCCGCAACGGTAGTCCGGGTGGGCGGTACGTGGCCGGGCGCAGACGCCGGAACTCGTCGAGCCGGGTGCAACCAGACGGGTCGCCCGGACGTAGAAGGTGGCGACGGGGCGCCGGATCCGCCGCCGGCGTCCCGTCATCTGACCTCGTCTTCCGGGTGGGTCCGCCGGACCTCGCCACGAAAGGAAATGACATGGCTCCCCAGCCCGCCATCGACATCGGTATCGCCGAGGAAGATCGCGTCGCCATCGCCGAGGGTCTCTCCCGACTCCTGGCCGACAGCTACTCGCTCTACCTGAAGACGCACAACTACCACTGGAACGTCGAAGGCCCCATGTTCAACACGCTGCACCTGATGTTCGAGGAGCAGTACAACGAGCTCGCCCTCGCCGTCGACGAGGTCGCCGAGCGGATCCGTACCCTCGGCGAGCCCGCCCCTGCCACCTATCGGGAGTTCGCCGAGTTGTCCGCCGTGACGGAGGACACCGACCGTCCCGACGCGATGGAGATGGTGCGACGCCTCGTCGCAGCCCATGAGACCGTCGCCCGGACGGCCCGATCGGTGTTCCCCGTCGCCGAGAAGGCGGCCGATGAGGCCACTGCGGACCTCCTGACCCAGCGCATGCAGGTGTCGGAGAAGACCGCCTGGATGTTGCGCAGCCTCCTCGCCTGACGCCGGTCCCTACCCGCAGTACGCCACGCCGAGGTCGTCGAAAGCCGGGATCGAATTCAGCTCGTCGACTACCGAGGTGGTTCAGGTGAGGGTCTCGCAGCCGCGCAGGTCGAGGTTGGAGTAGAAGGCCTCGAGGTACTCGACGGCCATCTCGATCGCTGGGTACTGCTCGGGCGGATAGGACCGGGCGACCCCCACCCAGACATCGCACCGGTCCTCGTACAGGTCGTCGAAGTCGTCCCACTCCACCGTGTCGCTGAAGCCATGCTGAGCGGTGAACGCCTCGAAGGCAGCGGTGTCTTCGGCGACGAACTGTTCGAGTCCGGGATCACAGTTCGCCCGCTCGGAGAAATCCGACTCGTACCAGCACTCGAGCGCTTCGGTGCCGAGCGCAAGGATGCGGCGGTCGATGTTGCCCAGCTCGACTGCAGTTGAGCTGTCGATGCACCGACGTCGACGAGTGCCATCAGCTGGAAGCGGGCCACGCTCTCGTCCACGTTCTGGTAGCTCAGTGCCGCTTCTCGCGCCGCGGCGAAGATCGTGCGGGCCTCGAGGGCGAGTAGTTCGGGGTCGTAGTCGAGGGGCACACCGTTCTCGCCGTCTTCGGGAACGCCGCCTGCTTCGAGCACGACGTCGATGGCCGCGGCGTAGATGTTCTCCAGGGCGTCGTACCCCTCGTCGAGGTCGGCCTCGACGTCCTCATCCAGGTCTGCCTCGTAGCGGCATTCCGAGCGGTTGAGGAACCGGGTGTCGGCGAGCGAGTCGTCGATCGCGTACTCGATGGACTCCACCGTCGCCGGATCCAGACCGAGAGAGTCCACGGCGGAATCCCAGGCCTCGCACAGAGCCTCGTCGCCGACGTCGTCGTCGGCGTCGTCGGGGAGTTCGAGGTCCGAGAGGCTGATGTCGAAGACCGGATCGATCAGGTCGGCCGCGGGCCCGTCGCACTCGTTGGATGCGGTCCGCAGAGACTCGGCGACGCACAGACGGTCCTCCAAGGGGAGGTCCAGCGCGGCCGACAGGATCTCCACGGCGAGCTCGTTCGCCTGCCGCAGGTTCCGCGCTGCGGCGCTGCGGGTCGCGAAGTACGTCGTGGGGTCCGGCGCGTAGACGCCGGCCGCCCCGGCTTCCGCCCATGCCTCGATGACGCCCATCACGCGGGCGGTGACGGCCTGGTCGATGGCGAAGGTCCGGATGACGAGGTCGGGCACGACCTCTGGCATCCAGCGCTCCTCGACAGCGCCGGACACGGCGGCGTCGATGATCGGCGGATCCTGGACCATCGCCGCGAGCACCGCCTCGAACATGTCCGCGAGGTGGTCGTTCGGAAGTTCTGCTGCGTCGTCGACGGTGGGTGGCGCCGACAGCGGGGGAATCTGGGGTAGGAGCTCCTCCAGCATCTCCGCGTCGGCCGGATCGACTGGTGGCGGGCCGACCGCGGGGGACGTGGGCGTCGCCTCGGGTGTGATGTCGGGAGTGGCTTCGCTGGTCGGGTCCGGAGTCGTCTCGGGAGTGGCGCCGCCGGTCGGGTCCGGAGAGGACTCCGCTGTGGGCGCGGGCGAGGCATCGGTCGCGGCGTCGTCGCCACCTCCGCCGCAGGCAGATGCGAGCAGCGAGAGAACGAGGAGGATCGCGAGAGCTGGAATCCGGGAGGTCATGGCCCGAAGTTAGTCGACGGTTCTAGAGACCCTCGAAATGCGAGTACATGGTTGGGGTGAGTCCGGCGAGTCCCTCGGCGACCTCGGCGGAGACCGAGCCGAAGACCTCGAGCTCCAGCCCGCCACCCATCTCGGCCATCGGTCCGATCAGGGCGCCGACGTTGGCGACGTGGGCCAGGATCGCGTCGGAGTCGGCGTAGGTCTCCCGCACGACGCAGACGGTTTCGTCCGCGTTGAAGAACCAGTCGTACTGGCGCACGCCCGTCTCGGTCCGCACCTTCTCGAGTGCTGCGCTGATGTTCTGTTTGAACTCGGCCAGCTTGTCGGGAGCGATGTTCGGAAACGTCGCGGTGAACTGGATGGTGTCCATGGGATTCCCCCTCTGCGCGACCCGGGCGGGCGGCGCCGACCGAACCTAGTCCGGCGGGCGCAGGGTTGCAGAAGTCCCGGCGAGGGGGCCGTTGGCTGTCACTGCGGCCACGTAAGCTGTGGTCATGGACGAACAGGTGTTCGATTCAACGCAGGGGGACCCGTCGGGCGCCGCGGCGTTGTTCGGTGCGGTTGAGCGCGCCAACGCAGCGGTCGACGACCTTTTCGAGCACCTGGACGCACTCGAGGGCCGTGCGGTGATGGATTCGATAGCAACGGTGGAGACGTTGCGTCGGCGGGTCGAGGCTGTGGGGGTCGCCATGGCGGGCCGGGTGGACCGTGAGGGTCTGTTCCGGATCGACGGCCACCGCTCCGCAGCCACATCGGTCGCTCATCGCGCCGACACCGCAAGGGCCGTGGGGGGTCGTCGTCGCAATGCGGCACGCACGGTCGCCGAGATGCCGGCGGTGCGCAAGTGGTTCGAGGCCGGCGCGATCGGCGTGTGTCACATGGCTCGCATGACGCGGGCCCACTCCAACGAACGCGTCCGCGACGCCCTGGTCTCCTGCGACGAGCTCTTCGCCGACGCCGCCCGGGAGATGAACTACCGCGACTTCGATTTCTTCGTCGGAGACTTCGAGCGCATGGTGGATCAGGACGGCACCTGTGACCGCAATGAGCGGAACCACGCCAACCGCGACGTGAGGCTCACCCAGCGGCCGGATCTCGGCTGGGACCTCGAGGGCGGCTTCGGCGCGATCCAGGGCGCATGCATCAACAAACGGTTCCAGGCGTTCATCCACGCCGAGGCCTGCGCAGACTGGGACGCCGCACGCGCGGAGCGCGGCGACGCCGCCTGCGAGGACCATCTGCCTCGCACGCCGGGCCAGCGGCGTGCGGACGCGTTCGACGCCATGACCGGAGCCGCGGCCGCGAGTGCCGCCGCTCCCCCGGGAGTCCCGACCGAAACCACGATCGTCTTCGATCCCGAGACCTGGGAGCGGGCTCTCGGCTGGTTCGAGACCGGCCGCACGGACCCCGTGGACCCCTCGGACGCGGTGGACGCCGCCCGGTCCCGTCGACACGGGTGTCACACGCTCGACGGGGTGCGGCTCGAACCGCGCGAGGCTGTCGCCGCATCGCTCACCGGGGCCATCCGGCGGCTCCTCGTCGACGCGGCGGGCGTGCCGCTGGACCGCAGCCGCCCGGTGAGGCTGTTCACCGGCGCCGTCCGGGCCGCCGTTCAGGCCACCGCGACGGAATGCCTCTGGCCGGGGTGCCACCGCCCGGGCTCAGAGTGTCAGATCGACCACCTGAGACCGTTCCGTGACGGAGGCGAAACCCATCCCGCCAACGCCGGGCCGATGTGCGGCTTCCACAACCGCATCAAGAACCACGGTTACAGCACCTGGCGGGACGCCGACGGCAAGTGGCACACCGCCAGACCCGACGGCACCGAGATTCCCCCGTAGGGCTCACGCGGAGGGAGGGGGATTCGAACCCCCGGAGGCTTGCACCTCAACGGTTTTCAAGACCGTCGCAATCGTCCGCTCTGCCATCCCTCCAGCCACAGAGGGTAACCGGCGGGACGTGACTCAGCCCGGGCGGATCTGGCCGCGCAGCGCCTCGAGCCAGGCCTCGGCTTCGCGCCAGGACTCCGACACGTCGGCGCGCGCCTCGTGGCCGTTCTCGGCGGCGGCGGGGTACGAGCCCAGGAACTTCACGTCGGCCTGCTTCGCGCGCAGGTTCATGAGGCAGTCGGCGACGAGTTCGTCCGCGATGTGACCCTCGAGGTCCATGAGGAAGCAGTAGTCGCCGAGGCCCTGCTTGGTGGGGCGTGACTCGAGGCGGGTCAGGTTGATGGACCGGGCGGCGAACTCCTGGAGGATGGCGAGTAGGGAGCCCGGGCGGTCGGCCCGCTGGAAGATCACGATGGACGTCTTGTCGAGCCCGGTCTGGGGAGGGACGCCCTCGCGGGCGACGACGACGAAGCGGGTCTGGTTGCCCGGATGATCCTCGATGTCGGATGCCAGGGCCGTGAGCCCGTAGAGGTCGCCGGCCAGGGCCGTGCCGATCGCCGCCGCGGTCGTGTCGTCCTCCTCGGCGAGCAGGCGTGCTGCGTCGGCGGTGGAGTTCGCCGCCTTCATCTGGGCGTTCGGCAGGTGCTCGCGCAGGAAGCGGCGGCACTGCGCCAGCGCATGGGGGTAGGAGATCACCCGCTCGACCTGAGCGAGGTCGACGCCCGGCAGCGCGAGCAGCTCCAGCTGGACCGAGATTATGACCTCGCGCTGGATCAGCAGGTCCGTCTCGAACGCGAGCGCGTCCTGGGTGACGTTCACCGTGCCCTCGATCGAGTTCTCGATCGCGACGAAACCCAGGTCCACCTCACCGGACTCCGTGGCCGAGATGACCGCCGGAAACGAGCCGAACATGACCAGTTCGGCGGACGCCAGATCGGCCTGCGTCAACAGCGCCTGCTCGGTGAACGTGCCGTGGGGGCCGAGGTAACCGACCCTCATCGCGGATGGGTCGGAGTGCCCGGAGGCTGCGGGAAGCGTCACGACTCGGCAGGATAGTGACGTGGACTCCACCGCGATCCGTGAATTGCTCGAGGCCGTGGCCGCCGGCGACCGTCACCCCGACGACGCCGTCGCCCAGTTGCGCCGTCTTCCCTTCGCCGATCTCGGCTTCGCGCGGGTGGACCACCACCGTCGCGTCCGCCAGGGTCTGGGCGAGGTCGTGTACGCCCCGGGTAAGACTCCCGACCAGTGCGTGGCCATCGTGGGCGAACTCCTGTCGGGTTCCGACGGCCCCGTTCTCGTCAGCCGCGTGGACGACACGCAGGCCGCTGCGCTCGATGCTGCGCATCCCGGTGGCGAGCGTTTCGACGCCACCCTCGTGTGGCGCCCCGCCGATCCCCGCTCCGAGCGGGTGCTCGTCGCCGCCGCGGGAACCTCCGATCTCCCCGTCGCCACAGAGGCGGCTGCCACCCTCGCGGCCCACGGTGTCGCGGCCCGCCGCCTGACCGACGTCGGCGTGGCGGGACTGCACCGGCTGCTGGCGGACCTCGACGAGGTCACGGCAGCGGACGCCGTCATCGTGGTCGCCGGCATGGAGGGCGCCCTTGCGTCGGTCGTCGGTGGCCTGACCGAGGCGCCGGTGGTCGCCGTGCCCACGAGCGTGGGATACGGCGCCGGCCTCGAAGGTGTCACCGCGCTGTTGGCCATGCACGCGTCCTGTGCGTCTGGGGTCACCGTGGTGGGGATCGACAACGGCTTCGGCGCGGCGATGGCCGTACTGCGACTCCTGCAGGTCATGGCCCGGGTGGAGCAGCGATGACCACCCCCCGCAGGGCCGTCTGGTTCCACTGCTTCTCGGGTATCGCCGGCGACATGGCCCTCGGCGCGCTGATCGACGCCGGGGCCGACGTCGACGAGGTGACGTCGATCTGCGAGCGTCTCCCGCTGTCGGGGTGGGGTCTGCGGGCCGAGCCCGTCATGCGCAGTGGCATCGCCGCCACCCGGGCCGTCGTCGTCGCCGAGGAGACCAAGGTCGTCCGGACGGCCACGCACATCTCGGCCCTCGTCGAGGAGGCCCGCCTCCCGGACCGTGTGCGCACGCGCGCACTGGCCGTCTTCGACGCGCTGGCCCGGGCCGAGGGGCGCCTGCACCGGCGCCCCCCCGAGCAGGTCCATTTCCACGAGGTCGGCGCGATCGACTCGATCATCGACGTCGTCGGCACGTGTGCCGCACTCGAGGTCCTCGGTGTGGACGAGGTGCACTCGTCGCCGGTGGCCGTCGGGCGCGGGATGGTCCGCTCCTCCCACGGTCTCATCCCCACGCCGGCGCCCGCGGTCGTCGAGTTGCTGGCCGGGAGCGAGACGTACGGCGTGGACATCCAACACGAGCTGACGACACCGACCGGCGCCGCTCTTCTCGCTGCGCTGGCCCGGGGTTTCGGACCGCTTCCGCCGATGACGATCATGGCGAGCGGCTTCGGCGCGGGGGAGCGCGAACACGAACACCGGCCCAACCTCACCCAGGCCGTCGTCGGGGAGCTGGACGGTGCCCGGGCGACGGGTCAGCCGGTCACGCTGCTCGAGACGAACGTCGACGATGCGACGGGTGAGACCCTGGCCCATGCGATCTCGGCGATGCTCGACGCCGGGGCACACGACGCGTGGATCACACCGATCGTGATGAAGAAGGGCAGGCCGGCGTACACGGTGTCGGCCCTGGTGGACCCCGCCCTGGTGGACCAGGTGGCCGCGGTCATCCTCGCCGAGACCGGCAGCCTCGGGCTGCGCGGTCAGCGGCTCGAGCGTTGGCCCGAGGCCCGCCGGATCGACACCGTCGACGTCGAGGGACGACCGGTGCGGGTCAAGGTCTCGGCCGACCGGGTGAAGGTCGAACACGACGACGCGGCACGGGCCTCCGAGCAGATCGGGCTGCCGTTGCGCGAGGTCGTCTCTCTCGCCGAGGAGTCGTGGCGTCGCCGGGCGCGTCGCCCAGCTCCCGTGTCGATCGAACCGTCCGACGCCAGCGACGCCGGCCCGCCCGAGGGGCCGTCTCGGGACGACCCGGCACCGGCGTAACCTCGTCGGTGTGGACGACCGCTTCTACTTCCGCCAACTCCTCTCCGGGACGGACTTCGCACGCAACGACCCCCTCGCCGGGCAGATGGTGAACTTCGTCTACCTCGTCGGTGACCGCGAGACCGGCGAGGCCCTCGTGGTGGACCCGGCTTACGACCCGGCCGGGATAGTCGAGGTCGCCGAGGGCGACGGCATGACGATCACCGGTGTCCTGGCCACCCACTACCACCCCGACCACGTCGGCGGCGAGATGATGGGTTTCTCCATCGACGGCGTGGCCGAGCTGCTCGAGATCGTGGACGTCCCGATCCACGTCCAGGCGCCCGAGGCGGACCTCGTGCGCCGGGTGACCGGCCTCGAGCCCGGCCACCTGGTCACCCACGACAGTGGCGACATCGTGAGCGTCGGCGACGTCGACGTCGAGCTCATCCACACGCCCGGGCACACACCCGGCAGCCAGTGTTTCCTCGTGCACGGTTCGCTCGTGGCCGGGGACACGCTGTTCCTCCAGGGGTGCGGACGCATGGATCTGCCGGGGAGCGACCCCGCGCAGATGTACGAGAGCCTCACGAAGAAGCTTGCGAAGGTCTCCGACGACACCGTCCTGTACCCCGGCCACCGGTACTCCCCGGAGCCGTCGGCCACCATGGGCCACACCCGCGAGACCAACCAGGTGTTCGTGCCGAAGACGGCCGAGACGTGGTTGCGGGTCTTCGGTCGCTGAGGTCCCCCCCGTTCTGAACCCCTCAACTTCGGTACCGCGCGTGCCGATACGCGCGACATGGCTGGGCAGGAGCGGAGTGGGTCATGAGTGAACACACCGAGCACGCGACGGCGGAGTTCGATCGTCGCTTCAGGGGGTACGACCGCGCCGCGGTGGACGCCCACGTCGAGCGGGCGCGGGATCTACTGGCCCGCCGTGAGCGTGAACTCGACGAGGCGCATGGGCGACTCGACGATCTCCGACGGGAAGTCGACGCCGCCCGCCAGGACGCTGCCGACGCGAACGCCGCCGCCGCCCGGGCCGGCGCCAGCGCACGGGTCTTCGACCACATCGTCCGTCTTGCTCGCGAGACGGCGGCCGGCATCGTCGAGGACGCGCGGCGTCAGGCGTCCGAGGATCCCGCGCGGGCGGTCCCCCTCGTCGCAGCCGTGGCCGAACCGGTCCCGGTCGTCGCCGAGGGTGATCAGACCGACGACGATGGGGACGGCGGCGACGGCGATGACATCGAGTCGGCGGCGACTGACAAGGACACGAGCGACTTCTTCGCCGAACCGCGCGCCGCGCGGGTCACCTTCAACCACTCGGCCGCAATGGAGCTCTTCGACGACGAGACGGCCGACGACAAGTGGGACACCTTCACCGATAGCGAGGCCGGGAGGGCCTTCTTCGCCGACGAGGCGGTCGACGAGCGTTCCCGCCGCTGGATGCTGACCGGCTGATCGCCGCTCACCCGGTCATTGTCACAGTCCGGTTCCAGAGTGGGGCACCATTCCCGGACGGGTAGAGGTACCGACAGTGACCGATGACACCGAGACCATCCGCCGCCGCGTCGACGCCCTGTTGGCGAAGGCGGCTTCGACAGAGTTCGCCGAAGAGGCCGACGCGCTCTTCGCCAAGGCCCATCAGCTCATGGCCGAACACGCCATCGACCAGGCCGATCTGCGTGGCGCGGACCCGGGTCGGATGGGTCGGATCGACATCGAGGTGTTCGGCCGGTGGGCGGGGCCGCGCCAGGATCTCCTCCACGGGATCGCGTCCGCCAACCGCTGCGCCACCTGCATCAGCCGTCGTCGCGGCAGCCGCAAGGGCACGATGTCGGTCTTCGGTGACCGCTCGGACCTCGAGACCACGAAGCTGCTCTACGCCGCGGTCGAGCCACAGCTTCTCGCGCGCGTCGCCAGAGTGCAGCACCCCGAGCGGGACCAGTGGGCGGCGTTCTCGACACCGGCTGAGATGGCGGCGCTCACCCGTCAGTGGCGCAAGAGCTTCGCGTTCGGTTTCGCCGCCCGGATCGGTCAGCGTCTCGTCGAGGCCGGTCGTGCCGCCGAGGCCGCCTCGGCGGATCCGCAGGCGGCCGGGCTCGCTCTGACGGATGCCACGGATCGGGCCCGGCGCCACATGACCGACCAGCTCGGGCGCCTGCGCGCGGACCGCATGTCACGGTCCGTTCGGGGCGACGCCTACTCGGACGGCGTGGCCGCTGCGAACGCGGCCAGTCTGGCCACCGGGGGTCTGCCCGGCGGTCGCCGCGCACTGCGCAGCGCCCGGTGAAATGACCCACCGCCTGACCCTCCAGAGCACGATTGCGGAGGTAGTATGGACTCACGAATCCTCGGTCAGAAGCCGACTTGTCCATAACCCCGACATCGTCTCGCCTCCTCCGAACCCGCTATAGGAGCCAACCGATGTCCGTCCAAGTCGATGACACCACCGCCCGCCTGAGCGCGCTGTGGAGATCGGTCCTGCCCAGTGCCGCCGAGATCCGCCGGGCTCGCCGTCGTCTCCACACCAAGGCCACGGTGATCGCCGTCCTCGTCGCCCTCAGTTACTGGGTGCTCGTGATCTCGAGCAGCGGTTTCTGGTTGCGGATCGGCTCCGCCGGGGTCCTCGTGGGTCTGTTGATCGCGGTGGCCACCAACATCATGCACGACGCCAACCACGGCGCCTTCTCGCGCTGGGCCTGGGTGAATCGGCTGGCCTCCTACACCGGCGACGCGTTGGGCGCGAGCTCGTGGCTGTGGAGGTTCAAGCACAACACCCTCCATCACGGCAGCACGAACGTCGAGGGGGTCGACAGCGACATCCTCCAGGCGCCCATCGCCCGGCTGGCGCCGGGCCAGGAGTGGAAGCCGTGGCACCGGCTCCAGCACATCTACCTGTGGCCGCTCTACGGCTTCATGACCTTGAAGAACGTGTTGTTCGGAGACCTCACGAACCTGATCAAGGCGGAGATCGGGGAGCAGGCCCTGCGACGCAAGCCGAAGCTGACCACCGTTCTCGGCGTCATCACGGGCAAGTTGGCCCACATCACCTGGGCGCTGGTGATCCCCATCCTCTTCAACCCGTGGTGGGCGGTCATCCTCTTCTATGTGGCGATGTCGTGGCTCGTGGGTTTCTCACTCGCCGTGATCTTCCAGGTCGCCCATTGCGTCGAGGGCGTGGAGTTCGTCGACGAGTCGACACCGCACCGCGGCCGTGACTTCATCCCCCATCAGTTGGCGACGACCAAGAACGTCGCGACGACGGTCCCCGTGCTCGGTCCGGCGTTCCGTTGGCTCGTTGGTGGGCTCGACCACCAGATCGAACACCACCTCGCCCCGCGGCTTCCCCATACCGTCTACCGGTCCGTCGGGACCCGGTTCCAGGCCGGGTGTGGTGCCATCGGCGTCGAGTATCGCGAGCACCCCGGCATGTGGTCCGCGGTGCGCTCTCACGGCCGCTGGTTGAGGGAGATGGGACGGCCGGTACCGGCCCTGCCCGGTGCATAACGGCCGGTTCGGCGCTAGTCTCTGTCATGTGGGCAGATCAAAAGGATCTGTTCCGAAGATGAGAAGAGAAAAATTGTGCCAACCGGAACCGTGAAGTTCTTCAACGCAGAGAAGGGCTTCGGCTTCATCTCTCGCGAGGGTGCCGACGACGTGTTCGTCCACTACTCAAACATCCAGGGCGACGGCTACCGTTCGCTCGACGAGGGCCAGAAGGTCGAATTCGACGTAGCGCCCGGCCGTAAGGGTGAGGAAGCGCAGAACGTCCGCGTCGTCTGACGCAGCTCAGTCTGATGCTGGAAGGCCGCCGGAAACGGCGGCCTTCCGCCGTTTTCGGGTGCGTCTCGTGACGTTGTCACCGGAGTGCGCGAGGAGGGACTTGAACCCTCACGTCCTTTCGGACACAGGCACCTGAAGCCTGCGCGTCTGCCAATTCCGCCACTCGCGCGAGTGGAGATCGAATGGTACCTGCGGTCAGGGGTGCCTCGCGCGGTCGGTATCCTCTGCGCCGTGGGAATCCGAGGTTTCGAAGGGCGCCTGGAACGACTCGTCGAGGGGGCGTTCGCACGCGTCTTCAAGTCCGGTCTGCGTCCGCTGGAGATCGCCAAGCGCATCACCCGCGAGATGGACGACAACCGCACGACGGGGGTTTCGGGCGAGACGGTCGTCCCCAATCACTTCTGGGTGTACGTGTCGCCCGCCGACTTCGCGGAGTTCTCCGAGATCGAGTCCACGCTGTGCGGGGAGCTGGCCGACGCGGCCCGGGACCACGCGGTGGACGAGGGGTACGTCTTCAAGGGGCCCGTGAAGGTGTTGCTCACCGAGGCCGAGCAGTACCCAACCGGCGCCTTCCAGGTGGCGTCGCGTCTCAAGGAGGGCGAGCTCGCCCTCGGACCGGGCGCACTCGTGTTCGAGGGCGGTGAACGCGTGGCCCTGCGCAACGAGGTCATGGGTGTCGGCCGGCTCTCGGAGAACGCGGTGGTCGTGTCGGACCCGAACGTCAGCCGCCGCCACGCCGAGGTCCGCCCAACGGCCTTCGGCTACCAACTCGTGGACCTCGGCTCCACCAACGGGATGGTCATCAACGGCACCCGGGTCACCGAACACGTGCTGCGATCGGGCGACGAGATCGTCTTCGGGACCACGAAGATGCATTACGAAGTGGGCTGACCCGGCCTGCCGCCGCGGACAACTAGTCTCTTGGACCCGTGGACGAACAGCTTCTCACCGTGTTCAAGCTCGCCCTGCTGGGCCTCCTGTACCTGTTCTTCCTGCGCGTGATGTGGGCCGTGTGGACCGAGCTGCGCACGCCACGGCTGTCCGAACTCGCCCGCGGCGGCCCCGACACCTCGCCGGGCCCCGAGTTCCAGCGCGCCACGATGGTCGGCCCTCCGCCGGGTGGGGCGCCCGCCTCGTCGAAGCGTCGGGGCCGTGGCCGGCGGGCCCGGTCTGCGCGCAGGACTCCTACAGGACTGGAGATAACCGCACCCGTGGGAAGCGCCGGGCGGACCTTCGAGCTCACCGGCGAGTTGACGATCGGGCGGGCGCCAGGGTGCCACGTCCGCCTCGACGACACCTTCTCCTCGAACCTGCACGCCCGGGTCTTCCACCGCGACGGCGCCTACTTCCTCGAGGACCTCGCGTCCACCAACGGCACGCTCCACAACGGCGAGCGGGTGACCTCGACGGTCCCGCTCTCCAAGGGCGACCGCATCACGATCGGTTCGACCGTCGTGGACGTGCGATGATCCCCATTCGTGCCGTCGACCCCGGGGGGACCCTGCGATGACCGCCTTCCGATGGGGTTCGGGTACCGACGTCGGCCACGTCCGGTCCGTGAACCAGGACAACCTCGTCGTCGCAGCCGGTTTCTTCGCCGTCGCCGACGGGATGGGCGGCCACCGCGGTGGTGAGGTCGCCTCGCTCATCGCGGTGGAGGCACTCGTCGAGTCGCTCGGCGAGACGCGGCGGGTCGACGACTACGTCACCGCCGTGCGAGCGGCCAACGAGGCGATTCTCCAACGGGCCTCCGAGGATCCGGACCTGTACGGGATGGGTACCACCCTGTGCACGCTCGGCCTCGTGGACGTCGACGGGGTCGAACAACTGGCGGTCACCAACGTCGGCGACTCCCGGGTCTACCGCTACGTGGACGACCACCTCGCCCAGGTGACCCTGGACCACTCGCTGGTCGAGGACCTCCTGAGACAGGGTCGTCTCAGCCCCGAAGAGGCCCGGGACCACCCCCAGCGCAACGTGCTCACCCGCGCGCTGGGTGTCTCGCACGAAGTGGAGGTGGACACCTTCCTGCTTCCCGTGATCCACGGCGACCGTTTCATGTTGTGCAGCGACGGCCTGTTCAACGAGGTGAGCGAGCCCGACATCGCCGCAACCCTCGGGACCGTGGACGACCCCGAGGTCGCAGCGCAGGACCTGATCGACGCTGCCAACCGGGCCGGCAGCCGTGACAACATCACCGTCGTGATCGTCGACGTGGACATGAGCGGGTCGGGGGACGCCGTGGTCACGGCTGGCGAACCGACCGAAGAGCATCAGACCGTCGCTGCTGATCTCGCCGCGCCGGGCTCGCCGGCAACCGTGCAGGCGGCCGACGATTCCGATCCCGACGCCGGTGAGGACACGCCGAAGCGGCCCTGGTGGCGACGGATGTTCGGTCGCGGCGGCGCCTGAGCACCGTGCGCCGGAGCCGCCGCAACACCGAGCTCGGCCTTCTCGTCGGCGCAGCGGCCATCACGACGGGGATCTACGTCCTGGCCAGCCTCGGCCGGTTCTCGACGATCCCCGCCAATGTCGGCCCGTTCCTCGGCGTCGTGCTCGGGCTCCTGATCGTCGCCCACATCGCCACGCGGCGTCTCGCCCCCCAGGCCGACGGCCTGCTCCTTCCCCTGGCCGGGCTCCTCAACGGGATCGGCTACGTCTTCATCGCACGCCTCGATGACGGCCTGGCGGCACTTCAGTCCACGTGGACCTTCGTCGGTGTCGGGGCGTACGTCGCAACCCTCGTCCTCGTCCGGCGCACGCGTGACCTCCAGCGCTACCGCTACACGTTCATGCTCGCGGGACTCGTGTTGCTGGGGCTGCCGCTGTTGCCGGTGCTGGGCCAGGAGGTCAACGGCGCCCGCATCTGGGTGAACCTGGGCCCGCTGAACTTCCAGCCAGGTGAGTTCGCGAAGCTCGCCCTGGCGGTCTTCTTCGCGAGCTACCTGGTCGACAAGCGCGAGCTCCTTCGGGTCAGCACCTACAAGCTCGGGCCGCTGAACCTGCCCGAACCGAAATACCTGGGCCCGGTCCTGTTGGGCTGGGGGGCCTCGCTCATCGTCATGTTCTACGAGCGCGACCTGGGGTCGTCGCTGTTGTTCTTCACGCTGTTCCTCGTCGTGCTGTGGATCGCTACGGAGCGGGCCGCGTACCTGTTGATGGGCGGGACGTTGTTCCTCGGCGGGGCCGTGTTCGCGTGGAGCCAGTTCACCCACGTGCAGACCCGTGTCGACGTGTGGCTCGACCCCTGGCAGGACCCCCGGGGGGACGGTTTCCAGATCGTCGAGGCCGCCTTTGCCTTCGGTTCGGGAGGGCTCACGGGCACCGGACCGGGCCTGGGTGACCCCGGTCGGATCCCCTTCGCCGAGACCGACTTCATCTTCGCGGCGATCGGTGAGGAGCTGGGTCTTCTGGGCGCGACCGCTGTCCTGGTCACGTTCATGTTGATGATCGGCACCGGCCTCCGGATCGCCCTGGCCGTCGAGAACGACTTCACCAAGCTGCTCGCAGCGGGCCTGACCACGCTGCTCGGCGTCCAGGCCTTCATCATCATCGCCGGGGTCATCCGGGTCCTGCCGCTGACGGGCGTCACCTTGCCGTTCGTGTCCTACGGGGGCTCTTCGCTCGTCGCCAACTACGTGCTGTTGGCTCTGCTCGTGCGGATCTCCGACGAGGCCATCACGCTGCAGAAGGTCGAACCAGGCCGCCCGCGCGAGACCTTGTCACCGCGATGAACCGCCAGATCCGCCTGGTCGGGCTCGGCCTCCTCGTATGTTTCGCCGTGCTGTTCGTGCAGCTGAACCGGCTGCAGTTCTTCGAGCGGTCCGAGCTCGAGGAGAACCCGCTCAACACCCGTGACATCGTCCGCGACTTCGGCGAGCCCCGGGGCGACATTCTCACCATCGACGGTGAGATCGTGGCGACCACCGTCGATGTCGGCGGCCAGCTCCGCCGGGAGCGGCAGTATCCGTTCGGGGAGCTCTTCGCCCACGTCACCGGCTACTTCTCCTTCGACTTCGGCGCCGACGGTGTCGAACGGATCTACAACGACGAGCTCGCGGGACAGACGGCGGGCCAGCAGTTCGGCAGCTTCGCCGACCTGTTCCGCGACAACGACACCACCGGCGATCTGGTCCTCACCCTCGACGCCACGGTGCAGGAGGCGGCCCGCGCGGCTCTCGGTGACCGCAACGGCTCGGTCGTGGTGATGGACCCGCGCGACGGTTCGATCGTCGCTCTCTGGTCGTTCCCGAGCTACGACCCGGGACCCCTGTCAGGCACCGATCTCGCAGTGGCGCGTGCGGCCCGCGAAGCGCTGCTCGACGATCCGACGAAGCCGGACCTCGCCCGCAGCTACCGAGAGCGGTATCCGCCGGGTTCCACGTTCAAGATCGTCACGGCGTCAGCGGGCCTGAGTAGCGGGATCGTCGGTCTCGCCGATCCGGTGTTCCCGGCGGTGGCGGAGTACGTCCCACCGCTCACCACGGTCCCGATCACCAACTTCCGGGGGTCGATCTGCGGGGGCGCCCTGCCGGAGATCCTCCGGGTCTCGTGCAACACGGCGTTCGCGGAGATGGGTGCCGAGGTGCTCGGCCCCGAGGTCATGGTCGAGACGGCCGAGGACTTCGGCTTCAACGATGCGCCACCGGTAGACCTTCCCGCCGCGGCCGAGTCGGTCTTCCCCACCGACTTCGAACGCGACATCCCCCGACTCGCCCAGTCCTCGATCGGCCAGAACGACGTTGCGGCGACCCCTCTGCAGATGGCTCTCGCCACGGCGGCCATCGCCAACGGCGGGGTGATCATGGAGCCCCACGTCATGGATCGGATCGTTGCAGCCGACGGCGACATCATCGACGAGTGGGGGGCGAGGTCCTGGCGGCGGGCGCTGCGCGAGGTCGACGCGGCCACGATGCGTGAACTCATGATCGGAGTGGTCGAGGCGGGCACCGCGACGTCCATGGCGATCCCGGGAGTCGTCGTCGGGGCCAAGACCGGTACGGCCCAGACCACCGCGTCCGACGGCGGGACGGCCGACGACACCCACGCCTGGCTCGTGGCGTTCGCGGGGCCGGCGGAGGGCCCGGCGGAACTCGTCGTGGCGGTCATCGTGGAGGCGGTACCCGGCGGCGGGGAACAGACCGGTGGGGGCGTCGCCGCCCCGGTTGCGAGGGCTGTGCTCGAAGCGGCCATCGCCGCAGGCGGCGTGGGCGGGTGACTCTGTGCCACCAAGGCCGGAGTCACGGTCCCTAGACTTCGTCCACGATGTCCGACCAGGGACCCACCATCCTCGGCGGCCGTTACGAGCTCCACCGGCGGTTGGCTCGCGGCGGCATGGCCGATGTCTTCCTCGCCCGTGACCAGCTCCTCGACCGCGCCGTAGCGGTCAAGGTGCTGTTCGCGGAGTTCGCCGCGGACCCGACCTTCGTCGAGCGTTTCCGCCGGGAGGCGCAGGCCGCCGCGAACCTCAGCCACCCCAACATCGTCGGGGTCTACGACTGGGGCCGCGAGGGCTCCACCTACTACATCGTCATGGAGTACGTGGAGGGCCGGAGCCTCGCTGACGTTCTGCGCTCCGAGGGTCGCCTCCATCCCGACCGTGCCGCCCGGATCACCTACGAGGTGGCCGGTGCACTCGCCTTCGCCCACCGCAACGAACTGGTCCACCGCGACATCAAGCCGGGCAACGTCCTCATCTCGCCTCAGAACCAGGTGAAGGTCGCCGACTTCGGCATCGCCACCGCCATCGCCGCCGGCGTCAACACCGACCTCACCAAGGCCGGCACCGTCATGGGGACGGCGACCTACTTCTCCCCTGAGCAAGCCCAGGGCCAGCGCGTCGACGCCCGTAGTGATCTCTACTCGCTCGGCGTCGTCCTCTACGAGATGTTGACCGGCGAGGCGCCGTTCACCGGTGATTCGCCCGTGGCCATCGCCTACAAGCACGTACAGGAGGCGCCGACACCTCCGAGCCAGTCGGGAGCCACAGTTCCCCGGCCGCTCGAGGCAATCACGATGCGGCTCCTGTTCAAGGACCCCGAGCGCCGCTACCCGTCCGCCGACGCCCTGCGTGCCGATCTGCGCCGCTACCGCGACGGGGCAGCCGGGCCGGGTCGGGCCGCGGGCGCAGCCGGTGCAGCCGCGGCGCCGGGATCGACCGACCCGACGACGGTCTCGCGCCCCGTGTCGGGTTCACAGCCGGCCTCGGGCTCTCAGCCGACGACGGCGTTGCCGGCCAACCGGGGTAAGCGGCAGGCGGGTCGCCCGTCGGGTCAGACCCCGGCGAACTACGCTCCGCCGGCCTACCCCCCCGGCTACGACGCGGCGACGCCGGTGTACCCCTACGGCGCATACGACCGCACGGGTCAGACCCGCCGCACGGGGCTGTTCGTCCTCGGCGTGGTCCTGTTGATCCTCGCGATCGTCATCGCCGCGGTCATCCTCGTGCAGGTGCTGGAGGACTCCAGCGGTAACGGCAACGACGACGGCGACACGGTGGTCGACGTCGGCCAGATCGCGGTCCCGTCCGTAATCGGCCTGGACCAGTTCGAGGCGATACGTGAGCTCGAGAACGCCGGGTTCGTGGTCCGGCCCGAACAGGTGGAGAACGCAGAGGTCCCCGAGGGCCAGGTCTTCGCCCAGAACCCCCAGGGCGGGATCCGGATCGACGAGGGCTCGGTGGTCACAGTGACGGTGAGCGCGGGCGCCGAGGCGGTCGCGATCCCCAACGTCGTCGGTCAGCAGGCCACCGACGCGGCGCAGCTCCTGGACAGTCTCGGGTTCACGGTCGTCACCGAGGAGATCCCCGACGAGGACGCCGAGCCGGGCGAGGTACTCGCCCAGTCGCCGGCCCCGGGTGAATCGGGGAAAGAAGGCGACGTGATCACCCTGACGCTGTCGGAGGGCCCCGAAATGCGCCCGGTGCCGAATGTGGGCGGCAACGACCCCGCCACGGCGGCCGCGGCACTGACGGCTGCCGGATTCCAGATCCTCCAGGAACGTGAGACCTCGCTCGAGGTCCCCGAGGGCCAGGTCATCCGCACCGAGCCCGCCGCCGGTACGGAGTTGGAGAAGGACGCGGTCGTCACCATGTTCATCTCCGACGGCGAGCCGCTGGCGACGGTGCCCAGTGTCGTCGGCCTCGACGTGAGCTCGGCCATCGCGCAGATCTCCGCGGCCGGCCTCGAGGTGTCCCAGAGCGAAGCGGTCACGACCGATGCCGCCGAGGGAACCGTGATCGACCAGTCCCCGAACGCCTTCGCGGAGGTCGAACCCGGATCGGTGGTGGGCATCGTCGTGGCGAGGGCCCCCGACCCGACACCGACGCCGACTCCTTCGCCATCTCCGACCCCGACGGCGACGCCCGGGGCCTAGTCGCTGTCCACCGGAGTTGTCCACAGGTTGTGGATCAACCTGGGGGAAATGACAGTTCTGTGATTACGACAGGGTTGCCTGCAGGCAAACCGCACCTGTCGCCCGACCGAATATAGACGCGAAGCGGTTAGATCATCACGCAGGGCGTCAATGCCACTGGGTGGCGGTGATGATCGAGGCGAGAACGAATCCGAGGCCCAGCAGCAGGTACCAGTTGTCGGTCTCGCCGAAGGCACCGAGGTAGTTGAGGATGATGACCAGGCCGCCGACGGCCATGAACACGGCCATGAGAACCGGCACCCACGTGGGAGAGATCTTGTCGGCGTTCGAGGTGGGCGGCGTGTAGCGGCCGCTCGGTTGGGTCCCCTTCTCGGTCACCCGACCGCCCTGGACCTTGCGTTTCGGAGGCTTGGCCATGCCGCAAGGATAGAGGCTCGGGCAGCGGTCGGCCTCCCGGGCCGTGTCGAGCTACTCGATGGGCGCGACGAGGTCCATGTCCTCGAGGCAGTGCCGGGGCGGCGGGGGGTCCTCGTCGGGGGCGACCGTCATACGGACCTCGGTCCCACACATCGAGCAGCGGAACGCGATCTTCACCTTCCGGAGCTCGCCGGGAGGGGGAGGTTCGGGCATCGGTTGGGCCAGGGCCCGCAGCACGGCCAGGCCCGACCAGATGATCGCCACACCGATCGCGATGGCGATCAGGATCTGGATCACGGTGCCGAACATGGTCTCCAGGCTAGGTTCGGGCCGGCGACGTCGGACCGGTACGCCGGAGTAGGGGAGCACACGTGATCGCAGACGCGGATCTCGACGCCATCAACCTGGCACTGCTGATGCTGCGGGTCGTCCTGGGTGTCGTCATGGTCGCCCACGGGTACAACCACGTGTTCGGCGGTGGGAAGATCAAGGGAACGGCGGGCTGGTTCGAGAGCATGGGCATGCGGCCCGGGATCGTCCATGCCTGGACGGCGAGTATCACCGAGATGGGAGCGGGCGCTCTGCTCCTGGCAGGTTTCCTCACCCCCGTCGCGTCCGCAGGCGTCATCGGGGTCCTCGTGGTCGCCTGGGTCACCAACCACCGCGATGCGGGTTTCTGGGTCTTCAACCGCCCGACCGAGGGTTGGGAGTACCTCATGACGCTCACCGTCCTCTCGCTGGTGGTGGCGACGCTGGGGGCGGGGCAGTGGTCGATCGACGACGCGACCGGATTGGACGACCTGACGGGCTGGACCGGACTGCTGATCGCGCTCGTGGCCGGGGTGGGTGGCGCGTTGATCACACTCGTGGCCTTCTGGCGCCCTCCCGAGGCCACCGACGGTGGGGACGACTGAGCCTCAGACGAGCGAGGCGGGATCCACGCCGGCCAGCTCGCAACAGCGCTCCCACAGGCGGGCGCGGCGTTCGGGCGTGTCGCTGCGGCGGGTCGTCGGGAGCTTGTGGATGGAACGGCGACGCCGGTCGAGCCAGAAGTCGCCGGAGCTGGCCAGCGGTTCCCCGTCGTCGGCCGCGAGCCACACGAGCGTGTCCGCGCCGTCTTCGGGTGTGCGTAGCAGCGGTCCGACGATCCGCCTGAACGTCGGCAGCGACGCCTCCACCCCCGGGGTGTCGGCCCAGCCGGGGTGCAGCGCGTGGAACCGGACGCCGGAGCCGGCGAAGCGCTCCGCCCACATCTCGTTGAGGGTCACCTGGGCCCGCTTCGCGCGCGCGTACTGCTCCGAACCGCCGTAGTCGTCGAGGCTCATCTCGAGATCGCTGACGGTCAACGGCGCGGCGTACATCCCGCCTGAGGCCATCGTCAGCACCCGGGCCGGACTCGACGCCTCGAGTCGGGCGAGGAGTAGTGAGGTCAACAGGAACGGCCCCACCACCTGACTCGCGATGGTCACCTCGGTACCGGCAGCCGTCTCGCGGCGCTCGTCGGAGAGCGCGCCGGCGTTGTGGACGAGAACGTCGAGTCGGTCGTGGTCGGCGAGGATCGTCGCGGCAGCCGCCCGTACTGCATCGAGGTCACCGGTGTCGATCGTGACCGTGGTGAAGCGGTCCGAGCCGGTTTCGGCGACGAGCTCGCTCCGCACACGGGCCGTCTTGTCCGGGTTCCGGCCGGCGAGGACGACGGTGGCTCCGCAGCGGCCCAGTTGGCGGGCGGCGGCGAGTCCGAGTCCGGAGGTGGCGCCGGTGATCACGATGACCCGGCCGCCGAGGTCGTAGTCGTCGAGGTCGGTCCAGTCGTCGAGGCGTCGGCGCAGCGAGGACCCGATGCTCGTGAAGGAGGTCACCACGGGGACCTCCAGCGCCGTGTCCGCGAGGTCCGTCCAGCGGCTCACGGTCGTGCGTCGGCGTCGAACACCCGCCGCAGGCCCGCCGCGGCCTTGTCCCCGGTGCGACGGAAGGCCCGCTCGAGCAGGCTGTCGAGTAGCGAAAGGCCCGACGGCAGATGGAGAACGGCGTCGTAGGTGATCTCGCAGCCCGCTCCCACCGGGGTCACGTTGATGGTGTCGATCGAGGTGAGCAGGCGGCTCTCGGCTTTCACTCGTACCCGGCGCGGCGGATCGTGGACCTCGGTGCGGTAGCGCAGGGTGAGCGTGCGTGGCCCGACCTCCACGCTGACGTCGAATTCGGCGTCGGGGCCCGGTTCGGTGCCGGTGACGAGGTCGGCCCGGCTGACGCTCGGGTCCCACTCGGCGAAGTTGCGCAGATCCGCCAGGTAGGCGAACGCGTCGTCGGGGGAGCGCGAGGTGCGGAGACTGGTGACGTATCGGGCCATGGTGGATTCTACGGGTGGCTCTCGCGCAGGGATGCGGCCACCTTCGAGAGCCATCGACCCATCTCGAGGAAGTCGGCCCGGTCGAAGTGGGCGACGAGGTGGTCACGTACCCCGGTTACGTGAACCCGCGCCGCCCGTTCGAGCAGGGCGAACCCCTCGTCGGTGAGGCGGGCGTGGATTCCTCTGCCGTCGGTGGGGCACGCCTCGCGACACACGAGGCCCGCCTTCTCGAGTCGGTCGATGCGGTAGGTGAGACGCGACTTCGAGGTGAGCAGTCGGTGAGCGAGATCGGTCATCCGGGCCCGGCGCTCGTCGCTCTCGGAGAGGAACACGAGGATCTCGTAGTCGTCGAGGGTGATTCCGAACTCACGGAGGTCGTCGTCGAGTCGCTCGGTGAGGCGGCTGAGCGCCTCGATGGTGGCGCGCCATGCGACCTGCTCGTCGGCGTCGAGCCAGTCGACGTCGACGTCGGCGTCGGTGCGGTCGGGCGGGGCTTCCATACGGACAGCCTAGCCGACGGGTTGTCAAAGTTTGAACTACCCGCTACGGTGGACATACAAGTTCAAATCTAAACAGATTGGCCCTCGGGCCGGGAGGACGACACCGATGAGCACCCCCACAGCCACCACGACCCACGAAATGCCCCTCGCCGCCGGCACCTGGTCGGTGGACACCGTCCACAGCGCGGTCGAGTTCACCGTGCGCCACCTCGGCCTCGCCAAGGTCCGAGGCCGTTTCAACGACTTCTCCGGCGCCGTCGTGGTCGGGGACTCCGTCGCGGACACCCGGGTGGACGCCGAGGTCCAGATGGCGTCGGTCGATACCAACAACGCCGACCGCGACGCCCACCTGCGCTCGGGCGACTTCTTCTCCGTCGACACCAACCCGACCATGACGTTCCGCTCGACCGGCGTCGTGGCCGACGGCGACGACTACCGCCTCGACGGTGAGCTCACCCTCGCCGGGACGACCCGACCGGTCAGCTTCAGCGTCGAACTCCACGGGACCGAGGTCTACCCGATGGACGACTCCACCAGGGCCGGCTTCTCGGCGACGTCCGCGATCAGCCGGAAGGACTTCGGCATCAGCTTCGACGTCCCACTCGGAGCGGACAAGGTCGCCATCGGCGACAAGGTCACCATCGAACTGGAGATCCAGCTCGTCGCCCCTTCTGACTGAAGCGGGTGCGAAATCGGGCGACGTCGAATACCATCTACTGAACAAGTATGTTCAGCAGGGTCTGTCCCTTCAGCGGGGTCTGTCCCTGTGTCGACCAACCCGAGGAGTTGAGCCGTTCCCCATGGCGGACGAGACCTGGACCTTCCTGACGAACCACGCCCATGTGCTCCTGGTGATCCACAGGGAGCCCGGCCTCCGTCAACGGGACATCGCCGAGATGGTCGGGGTGACGGAGGGTGCGGTTCAACGCATCGTCGGCGAACTCGAGGCGGGTGGCTACCTGCGGCGGGAACGCCAGGGACGCCGCAACGTCTACAGCGTGGCATACGACGCGACTCTCCGGCATCGCCTCGATGCAGGCCGCACCGTCGGTGAGCTACTCGGTGCGCTCGATCCGGTGCTGGAGCTGAGTCACCTCGGCGCCGACGCCGCCGGTTGAGCGTCCCCGAGCCTCATCCGTCGCGCTTGGCGGTGAATCACCCCCGCCGGGGGGAGATCCTCGACGCACACCGGCGTGCCGTTGATGCGGGCGAACCCGGCTACATCGATCCGCAGACGGGCCTCTTCGTGATGACGGCCGCCTATCTCCTCGACCGGGGGGCGTGCTGTGACACGGGATGTCGGCACTGCCCCTGGGCCGGCGGGGACTAGTGCGCCGAGTGTGAACAGGACCAGCGCCTAGCCTCTGACGACATGCGGGTCAGCCACTGGACGAGCAGCATGAACACCTGGGACGACATCGTGACGTCCTGTCGCCATGCGGCCGACACCGGCTGGGACGGGATCTGGGTCCCCGACCACTTCATGCCACCCGAGTCGGGATACGGCGACGAACCCGAACCGGCGGTCGACCCGGAGCTCACGGCGACGTTGGAAGGGTGGACCCTGCTCGCCGGGCTGGCGGCATCGGTGACCCGGGTCCGCCTCGGCGTGCTCGTCACGGGTAACACGTACCGGCATCCGGCACTGGTGGCCAAGATGGCCGCCACCGTCGACCACATCAGCGGTGGGAGGGCCGTTCTCGGCCTCGGGGCAGGGTGGCAGGAGAACGAGCACCGCCACTACGGACTCGCCTATCCGTCCCCCGCCGGGCGTGCCCGTCGCCTCGACGAGGCCTGTCGGGTCCTGCTCGGTCTCCTGGGGCGCGAACGCACGGACTTCGTGGGACGCCATTACCGGCTGGACTCGGCGCCGGCCGAGCCGAAGCCCCTCGGTGAGCTGCCCCTGATGCTCGGCGCGCAGGGCGAGAAGCTGATGATGCCCGTGGTCGCCCGCCATGCCGATGAGTGGAACCTCTGGGCCGATCCGGAGCGCTTCGCCGCGAAGAGCGCCGTCCTCGACCGGTTGTGCCGCGATGTCGGGCGAGACCCGGCGGAGATCCGACGAAGTGCAGCGGTGATGATCCAGATCCACGACGATCCGTCTGCGGCTGCCGCTGCCCGTGAGGTCCACTCGGGTCCGAAGATGCTGATCGGTACCCCCGAGGAGTTGCGCGCGGTGATCGCGCGCTATCCGGGCCTCGGCTGTGACGAGTTGATGGTCGCCGACTTCAACGTCCACCCCGATGATCGGATCGCCCGGATGGATCGTCTGATGGAGGAGATCATCCGCCCCGCTACGCGCTGAGGTGGGCCATCCAGTCCGAGCGGGCGTCCTGCGCGCTGAGCACGTCGGCGGGGTCCATCAGCGTCACGCTGCCCGGCGGGTTGTGCCACCACACGATCTCGCCGGTGAGCAGCACCTCCCCGTCGAAGCTGTCGTAGGTGAACAGCGCCGACGAGTCGATCTGCACGAGGTAATGGGCGTCGTCGTCGATGCCGCCCAGATGGCTGTGGTCGTAGTCCTGAGGGCCCCACTCGAGGAGGTGTCGTCCGGGGATCTGGTGTTTCACGAGCGTGTGGAACGAGATGCCCCAGTCCGCGAGCGCGATGTGGCGGGTCTCGGACTCGATGATCGACGCGGCCGTCGTGAGCCCGTCGTACATCTCGGCGACGGCCTCGCGGCCCTCGAGAACGAGGTAGCCCCAGGGCCCGCCGTGCAGCACGTAGCGGGGGTTCGGCGCCACGGTCGCCATCAGATCATCGATCTGGCACAGCCCCTCGTAGCGGAAGTGCAGGATCGTCAGTTCCAGGATCCGGCGGTGCAGCGGATCGGTGGTCTCCGCGAGCAGCTCCTCGTACGGCCTTGTGCTGATCCCCGGCTGCAGACGCATGTTCGTTCCCTCTGGTCGACTGTCGTGGTGTGGGACCGTAGTGCGGGTTCAGTCGGCGATGCGTCGAGCCACGCCGTCGGCCCGTGCCGCCGCGGCCACCGCCGGCGCCACCTGCGACACCACGGACTTGTCGAACACGGAGGGGACGATGAACTCCGGTGAGAGGTCTTCGTCGGAAACCGCCGCCGCGATGGCCTCCGCAGCCGCGAGCTTCATGTTCTCGGTGATGTCGGTCGCGTGCTCGTCGAGGGCGCCACGGAAGATCCCGGGGAACGCGAGGACGTTGTTGATCTGGTTCGTGTAGTCGGATCGGCCGGTGGCCATCACGGCCGCCACGCCGTCGGCGTCTTCGGGGCGGATCTCCGGGTCCGGGTTCGCCATGGCGAACACGATCGGGTCGGCCGCCATCGTGCGGAGGTCCGCGGCGGTCAGCAGCCCCGGCGCGCTCACCCCGATGAAGACGTCGGCGCCGCGTAGAGCATCGGTCAGCAATCCCTGGAGGTCGTCGGTGTTGGTGTGGGACGCGAACCACTCCTTGGCGACGTTGAGACGGTCCCTGCCCTCGAAGATCGTGCCGACGCTGTCGCAGCCGATCACATCGCCCACGCCTGCGTTCAGGAGGATCTTGCCGATGGCGACGCCGGCGGCACCGACTCCCGAGATCACGACACGCAGGTTCTCCATCGACTTGCCGGTGATCTTCAGGGCGTTGTTCAGCGCGGCCAAGGTGACCACAGCGGTGCCGTGCTGGTCGTCGTGGAACACGGGGATGTCGAGGGCCTCCTTGAGACGTTCCTCCACCTCGAAGGCCGCCGGCGCGGCGATGTCCTCGAGGTTGATGCCGCCGAACGTCGGTGCGAGGCGCATGACCGTGTCGACGAGCTCGTCGGCGTTCGCGACGTCGAGACAGATCGGAAAGGCGTCGACGCCGGCGAAGGCTTTGAAGAGCAGTGCCTTGCCCTCCATGACGGGCATGGCCGCCTCCGGGCCGATGTCCCCGAGTCCGAGCACGGCGGTCCCGTCCGAGACGATCGCGACCGTGTTCTTGCGGATCGTGTACTCATGGGAGAGTTCGCGGTCGTTCTGGATAGCGGTGCACACCCGGGCCACGCCCGGGGTGTAGGCCATCGCGAGGTCCTCTTTGTCGTTGACCGGACACAACGGCAGCACCTCGATCTTGCCGCCCTCGTGCATCGCGAACGTCCGGTCCCACCAGTCGATGAGCTCGACGTCGCCCACGGCGCGCACGGCTGCCACGACGCGGTCCTGGTGGTCCGTGTCACGGCAGTGCACGACCAGTTCACGGTCGAGGGTCGGTCCACGGACGTCGAACCCGTCGGCGGCGCCGATGTTGCCGCCCGCATCGCCGATGGCGACGCACAGTCTGCCGAGAACGCCCGGGACGTTCTTCAGGCGGACCTTGAGGGCGATCGAGTACGCGGATGTCGGGATCTTGGCCACGGACCGACGGTACTCGCCCCGGGGGGGAGGAACCGCCTCGCCGGGGCGGTCAGCTCAGCGTCTCGAGAGTGAGCTCGGGGTGGTCGGCCTCCACCCGGCGGAGCCAGAACGGGCTCTCGAAGAGCGCGAGGAGCGCGCCGTCGGTGCGGGTCAGCACGGCGACGCTCGACATCCGGGCGAGTCGGGGGGCGGACTCCTCGTCGGTTCGCCGAGCGGCCTCGTAGGGCAACGGCGACAGGTCGACCTCGGCACCGAACTCGTGCTCGAGGCGGTAGGCGGTGACGTCGAACTGCATCCGACCGACGGCGGCGAGCACCGGCGCGACATCGCTGGCGATATCGCGCCGTAGCACCTGCACGACGCCTTCCTCCTCGAGTTGCTCGAGGCCGCGGCGGAACTGCTTGAAGCGGGAGACGTCGCGGGGCCGTGCCTCGCAGAACACCTCGGGGACGAAGCGCGGGATCGGGGGGAACTCGACGGGAGCGCCGTCGTAGAGCGTGTCGCCGATGCGGAGATCGGCTGCGTTCACGAGTCCGATCACGTCGCCGGGCCAGGCTTCGTCGATCGTGTCGCGCTCCGAGCCGAACACCGACGTCGCGTACTTCGTGCCGAACGGCTTGCCCGAGGGTCCGTGGATCAGCGTCATGCCCCGCTCGAAGCGGCCCGAGTGGACCCGGACGAACGCGATCCTGTCGCGATGGGCGGGGTCGAGGTTGGCTTGGACCTTGAACACCGTTCCGGCGAACGGCTCGTCGAGAGCCCGAGGGACGCCGGCGCGGTCCTCGGTGGGGGAGGGAGGCGGGGCGTAGGAGACGACGGCGTCGAGGAGGTGGCGCACACCGAAGTTGGTCAGAGCCGAGCCGACGAACAGGGGGGAACTCTCGCCGGCGAGAAAGGACTTCTCGTCGTAGTCGGCCCCGACGGCGTCGAGCAGTTCGGTCTCCTCGACCGCCTGTTCGAACGCCTCGCCCTCTTCGTCGATGGCCCGCACCGCGTCGACGATCTCCTCGGGCGCGGCCGTGGCGCCGCGGGCGGTGCGGGTGTAGCGGATGAACTCACCGCTACGACGGTCGATCACCCCGCGGAAGTCACCCGGGATGCCGACCGGCCAGGTGATCGGGGTGGCCCGCAGGTCGATCTGGTCGCTGATCTCGTCGATGAGCTCGAGCGGTTCGCGCCCGGGCCGGTCGAACTTGTTGAGGAACGTGAGGATCGGGACGCCGCGCGCCCGGCACACCTCGAAGAGCTTGAGGGTCTGGGCCTCGATGCCCTTGGCGGTGTCGAGAACCATGACGGCGGCGTCCACCGCGGCGAGAACCCTGTAGGTGTCTTCGGAGAAGTCGCGGTGGCCCGGCGTGTCGAGAAGGTTGATCACGTGGTCGTCGTAGTCGAACTGCAGGACGGTCGAGGCCACGGAGATGCCGCGTTGCTGCTCCATCTCCATCCAGTCCGAGGTGGCCGAACGCCGCCCGGAGCGGGCTTTCACGGCTCCGGCCTCGAGGACCGCCCCGGAGTAGAGGAGGAACTTCTCGGTGAGCGTGGTCTTGCCGGCGTCGGGGTGGGAGATGATCGCGAAGGTGCGCCGGCGGGCGGCCTCGCGACTGATGTCGGACACCCCCCGACGCTACCGCCGTCGTCAGGTGCAGCAGGCGGCGTCCGGGCTGACCACCTCGGCGTCGGCGTTCTTGACGTACCACTCCCAGCGGGCTCCGTCGGGACCGTCCAGCCAGGTCTCGGTCTTCTCGGCGTAGCAGCACACGGTGTCATCGACCCCGGTGGTGGTCAGTCCCGAGTCGGTGAGTCGCCCGTCCGCAGCCGTCACCTCGTCGGCGGTCGTGGCCTCGACGCCCAGGTGGTTGATCCCGCCGGCGTTCGCCGGGTTCTCGAAGAGGACCAGCTTGAGAGGTGGGTTCTCGATCTCGAAGTTGGCGTAGCCGGGCTTCCGCTTCGAAACGGGGGTGGCGAACATCTTCGAGTAGAAATCGACGGCCTCGTCGAGGTCGCTGACATCGAGGGCGAGCTGCAGGCGCATGAGGGTGCTTCTTCCATTCAGATCGATAACTGTCGATGTGAGAGTGGCAGACACTTCGACATCTGTCAATACGTTGCTAGGGTGACGTCATGGCCGACCCGGAGCCGACCTGCTGCGCCGAGGACTGCTGCCCGCCCCTGTTCGGTTCTTTGCTGGGCGAACCGGAAGCGGCGGAACTGGCGGCTGTCCTCAAGGCTCTGGCGGACCCGGCCCGCCTGCGAATCCTCAACTGCATCGCAGCGGCACCGGGCGGCGAGATCTGCGCCTGCGACCTGCCGGCCGTGCTCGACCGGTCCCAGCCGACCGTCAGCCATCACCTGTCCCAGCTCGTGAACGCCGGAGTTCTCGAAAGGGAACAGCGTGGGAAGTGGGCATGGTTCCGCATCCGTGCCACGCGTCTCGAAGAACTCACCGCGGCGATGACACCGCCGGTCGCCACCTCCGGGAACTGATCCTCACGGCGACGTCACCCGGGACCGCGCCGCGACCGTCTGTAGGGGCATGGACATCTCGAAACTCCTGGCGACAGTCGTCGTTGCAGGACTCCTCGCGACGGGATGTGGTTCCGGTGGCCCATCCGACGCGAACGCGGCAGGAGACGACGGAGCAGACCGCGTTCCGCTGATCGTCGACTACAGCCCCACGCTCTCCGACGTGCCTGCGTTGATGTACCTCGCAACGCACCCTGGTTCCGATCTGGTGGCGGTCACGCTCGCGGGGACGGGCGAGTCCGAATGTGGCCCGGGTGTTCGCAACACCGTGGCGCTACTGCGCATCACGGGCCACGCCGACGTTCCCGTCGCCTGTGGCCCCGAAGAGCCGCTCATCGGTTCCCATCACTGGCCGGCCGAGTTCGTCGAGGCATCACGCACGGTCCCGGGCGTGGTCCTTCCCGGGATCGCGGGCGAAGTCCCGGTAGGCGACGCTGTTGCGACGCTCGTCTCGGCTCTCGAGGCGGCGGAGGATCCGGTGGTCATCGTCGCCCTCGGGCCTCTCACCAACCTGGGGATCCTCGTCGCGGAGCGGCCCGACCTTCTCGCAGCCATCGACCGGATCGTGATCATGGGCGGAGCCATCGACGTGGCGGGCAACGTGCCCGACTCGCCGACCGTGGAGTGGAACTTCTACATCGACCCCGAGGCGGATCAGCGGGTCCTCGGGTCAGGGGTGAAGATCGTCGTCATCCCGCTCGATGCCACCGTCGACGTGCCGGGCTCACGGGCGATTCAGGCCCGGCTCGATCGAGCGAGCGCTCTCGAGCCGGGCGGCGAGGCCGTCCGTCAACTCCACGACGCCGCTATCGACGTGATCTCGTCCGAGGGCTGGTTCTTCTGGGACGAACTCGCCGCCGTGGCGGCGACGGATCCCGAGGTCGTGACGCTGCGGAGCATGGCCCTGCTCGTCGACGCGGATGGGGCGACGGTGAACGACCCGGCCGGGCCGACCGTCCTCGTCGCGACGGCGGCCGACCCGGCTCTGTTCGCGGACCGGTTCGCGGATGTTCTGTCGGGCGGAACGGCACCCACGGTGTCACCCCTCGACGACGCCGAGCGCGCCTATCTGTCCCGTCTCGACGAGCTCGGGGCCACACTGTCGGCCGCGACCGACGCTGCGTTCACGATGCTGTTCTCGTTCGAAGGCTCCCAGACCGTCGTCTCCCTCGGCGACACGCCGGTGGTCGCCGTGGAGGATGTCTTCGACGCCTTTGCCGACTTCGCCGCCGGTCTCGCGACCATCGACCCCCCTCAGCTGTTCCGTACCCAGCACGAGAACATTCGCCAGTCGCTGGGCACCTTCGCGGCACTCCGGGAGGGGCTCGTCGACGGTGTACGGGAACTTCTCGATTCTGCCAGGGCCATGACGGCCGACGAGTTCCTCACCGGTCTCGAGCAGCTGGTTGCCGCGCGAACCGTCGACGATCCGTTGGCTTCGGTGGCGGCTGCGTGTGCGGAGGTCGAGCTCGAGGCCGAGCTGCGCGGGGTACAGGTCACGACAGGCTGCGCCTGAGCTCTTGTCAGGGCTCGCGCGCGATGAACGTGTAGCCCATCACGCCGAGGCAGCGGGCGTTGGCCTCGCCGCCCCTAACATCGACGGCGTGACCGACGCCGTGATCCGGACTTTCCCGCTGGGCGCGCCGCCCTGGCCCACCCTCGACCCGTTTCTGTTCTGCGTGCATCACCGTGACGACTACCCGGTGGCCAACGCTGAGATGGGCCCCGCCGTCTCGTTGGCCGGGCGCGCCATCGGCCAGGACTTCTCGGGTCGCGACGGTTGGAGCATGTACCACGGTTCCACGGTGCCCGGATTCCCCCAGCATCCGCACCGGGGGTTCGAGACCGTCACCTGGGCCCGAAGCGGTCTCATCGACCACTCGGATTCACTCGGTGCCACGGCCCGGTTCGGCCGCGGCGACACCCAGTGGATGACCGCCGGTGGTGGGATCGTCCACGCCGAGATGTTCCCGCTTCTCGACCGCGAAGGCCCCAACCCGGTCGAGTTGTTCCAGATCTGGTTGAACCTGCCCGCCGACGACAAGATGGTCGACCCTTACTTCACGATGCTGTGGGCCGAGGACATCCCCTCGTCGAGCTACACCGACGAGGCAGGTCGGAGCACCGAGGTGACGGTCATGGCGGGCGAACTCGACGGACTCCGTCCGCCGCCGCCGCCACCGGACTCGTGGGCGGGCCGCGCCGACACAGACGTCACGATCTGGCACATCGTGCTCGACGCCGGCGCCACCTGGTCGCTGCCGACCACGGCTCCGACGACGACCAGGGTGCTCTACCTCTTCGGTGGTGGTGCGCTCGACGTCGACGGCGTCGAATGCGAGACGTCGAGGGGAGTGGTTGTCCGCGGCGACGCGGCGGTTCCGCTACGGGCCGGGGGAGAGCGCGTCGAGTGCCTTCTCCTCGGCGGTCGACCGATCGACGAACCCGTCGCCCAGTACGGCCCGTTCGTCCTCAACGACGAGGCCGGCATCCGTCAGGCGATGCTCGACTACCAACAGACCGGCTTCGGGGGATGGCCCTGGCCGCGACCCGATCCGGTCCACGACCGCACGCAGGGCCGCTTCGCCCGCCACGCCGACGGGACCGTCGAGAGCCGCTGAGGTCAGGCGTTCTCCGCCACGGCGGCGAGCCGGCGAGCGAGTCGTCCGAAGATGACGGCGTGGAACGGCAGCATCGCCCACCAGTAGAGGCGCCCCGCGATGCCCCGGGGATGGAAACGGGCGTGTTGACGCAGAACCGACCCACCACCGTCGGTCGGTTCGATCGTCCACTCGAGCCAGGCGTCGCCCGGCACGAGCATCTCGGCGCGGAGTCGCAGCAGGCGGGGCGGGTCGTTGTCCTCGACGCGGAAGAAGTCGAGCGCGTCGCCGACCCGCAGGTCGTCGGGGTGGCGGCGGCCCCGCCGCATCCCGACGCCGCCGATGACCTTGTCGAGCCAACCCCGCAACGTCCACAGGGAGTTGGCGACGTACCAGCCACGGTCGCCTCCGATACCCGAGACCGCGGCGAACAGCGCCTCGGGGTCCGCGGCGGAGTGGACCTCCTGGCGGTTCTCGAGCATCGTCCCGCCCGCCCAGTCCGGGTCGTGCGGAGACGGCGACGCCGGGCTCGTCGACGTCGCGGCGCTGTCCATCCATGAGGTCGACACCTTGAGGTCCTTCACCTGACGCAGTGCGCGCCGCACGGCCTCGTCGAGGCCGATCGGCTCATGGGGGATCCAGAGCCGGATGTCGCGTTCGGGGTGCACGACCACGTCGTTGATGAGGCTCTCCACGAGCGGTCGGGCGAGGGCGTAGGGAAGAGGTGTCACGAGGTTGACCCAGTGCGACGACAGGCGGGGCGTCAGGACGGGGATCCTGATGATGATCCGCCTGCGCAGCCCGGCCACCTCGGCGTAGCGGTCCATCATGTCCCGGTAGGTCAGGACGTCCGGTCCGCCGATGTCGAGCACCCGGCCCGCCGTGTCGGCATGCTCCAGGACCGACACGAGGTAGAAGAGCACGTCCGCGATGCCGATCGGTTGACACCGGGTCCGCGTCACCCACCGGGGGCAGACCATGATCGGTAGCACCTCGTCGAGGTGGCGCAGCATCTCGAACGACGCGCTCCCGGATCCGATGATCACCGCCGCCCGCAGTTCGGTCACCGGGACCGGCCCGCTCGCGAGCACCTCGCCGACCTCGTGGCGGCTCGCAAGGTGCTGTGAGAGCTTCGTGGGGTCGTCCTCGCCGAGACCGCCCAGGTAGACGATGCGCTTCACGCCCGTGGAGGCCGCCGCGTCACGCAGGTTCTCGGCGCCCAGGCGGTCGGTCGTCTCGAAGTCCCCGGCGTGGCCCATGGCGTGGACGAGGTAGTAGACGGCATCGATGTCGACGAGGCCGGCCTCGAGTGACGCCCGGTCCAGGACGTCCGCGGTCACGACGTCGACGTCGTCGCGCCACGACACCGTGCCGAGACGTTGCGGGGTGCGGGCGAGACAGCGCACCTCGTGGCCGGCCGAGACGAGTCCGGGGACGAGACGGCCGCCCACGTAGCCGGTGGCACCGAGAACGGCGACTCTCATGTGGCGCTCATGGTGGGGAGGTCACCCGCCGATCCGCTCGTTGTATGCCTCGATGGCCTCGGTGGCCTCTGACTGGGCCCGTGCGAGCGCCTCAGCCGGGTCGAGGCCCTCGACCAGGTCCTCGAGGGCCTGCTCGACAGCTTCACGGAAGCCGGGGTAGTCACCCATCACCGGAAACCCGAGGGCGTCGGGCCCCTGGGAGGCGAGTTGATCGAAGGCGACCCGGTAGCCGGGCCGCTCCGACCACAGGGCGGCGAGTTCCGGGTCGTCCTGGGCGGCGACCTGGGTCGGGATGTAGCCGGTGAGGTTGGACCACTCGACCTGCTGGTCCGGTTCGTTCAGCCATGTCATGAAGTCCCACACAGCGGCCCTCTCGGCCGGGTCGGTGTCCTCGACGAGATACAGCGACCCCCCGCCCGCCGTGATGCCACCGTTGGTCGGGCCCGGCAGAGGCGCCACACCGATCTCGATGTCGGGGAACGCACCGAGCTGGGTGTAGATCTGACCCAGCGAGGCGGAGGTGCCGATCGTCATCGCCGCGGTGCCGAAGGCCACGGCGAGGTACTTGTCGAGAGCATCGTCGGTGCTGCGACCCGTGTTGTCGAGCAGGCCCTCGCGGGTCAACGTCGCGTACAGGTCGAATATCTCCGCAGCGATCGGCGTGTCGAGGTTGGCCTGCGTCGCCCGTCCGTCGCGGCCGTTTCCGTTGTCGACCACCGGCGTGCCCGACTTGGCGATCCACTGTTCGATCAGCCACGAGTCGATGTCGAGGGCGATCGCCGTCTCGACGGCACCGCTGGCGACGAGGGTGCGCGCCGCGTCGAGGAACTCGGCGAAGGTCTCGGGGAAATCGTCGGGGTCCAGGCCCGCTGCGACGAAGTCGTTGCGGTCGTAGTACACGACCGGGTTCGAGAGTTGGAACGGCAGCGACCACAGGACGCCCTCGATGCGGAACTGGTCGACGAGGCCGGGAAGGAAGCCGCCGAGGTCGTACCCGGATGCGTCCACACAGTCCTGTACCGCGACGATGCTGCGGCTGTCGACCATGATCTGCGCGCTGACCTCGCTGAGTTGGATGACCTCCGGCTTGTCGCCACCGCCGCGCACCGTGCCGATGTACTTCTCGCGGTTCTCGTCGTAGGTGCCCTGGAAGGCGGTCTCGACGCGTACCCGGTCCTGGCTCGCGTTGTATGCCGCTGCCAGCGAGTTGATGGCTTCCTCGTTCGAGCCCGACATCGAATGCCACAGCGTGATCTCCACCGAGCCCTCGGCGTCGTCGAGCGCATCCACGGGGCACTCGGTTCCGGCGGTGTCGTCGCCACCGGAGGCGGACTGGGCGTCGTCGGAACCAGCGGGCCCGTCATCCGCGGAGGTCTCGCCGCCGGAGGCCGTGTCGTCGCCGCCGGAGGCGGACCCACCATCGTCGGCAGGTTCGTCAGAGTCACCGCCGCAGGCGGCAGCCATCAGCGAGACCGCGAGCAGGATTGTCAACAACCCACGCCATCTCATGGGTTCTTTCTAGTCCGTGATGGTCACGGTCCATCACGCGGGGCCCGGAGCTCAGCCCTTGATGGACCCTGCCGTCAGTCCCCGCACGAGCTGGCGCTCGAACACGACGAGCAGCAGGAAGATCGGCAGCGAGGCCATGACCGTCGCTCCCATGACGACGTTGAGTTGCGAGCCGGCGTCGCTCGACAGTGCCTTCAGCCCGATCTGGACGGTGCGGAAATCGTCGTCGTTCGTCACGAGCAGCGGCCACAGGTACTGGTTCCACGCGAGCAGGAACGAGAACACCGACAGGGCGGCGATCGAGGGGCGCGCCATCGGCACCGCGACCCGCCAAAGGAAGCTGAGGTGGCCGTGGCCGTCCATGCGGGCTGCGTCGCGCAGGTCGCCGGGGATTCCGAGGAACGCCTGGCGCAAGAGGAACGTGCCGACCGCGAAGGCGGCGAAGGGAACCACGAGAGCCTGGTAGCTGTCGATCCAGCCGAGGCGCTGGATCGTCTCGAAGTTGGCGACGATCGTCACCTCCACCGGCACCATCAGGGTTGCGAGGAACACCCACAGCACGACGCGTCGACCGGGGAACCGCAACAGTGCGAGCGCGTAGCCCGCCATCACCGAGGTCATGACCTGCGCCGCGGTGATCGCGGTGGCGACGATCACCGAGTTGACGAGGAAACGTCCGAGCCGTGCGCTGCGGAACCCGTCGGTGAAGCCGTCGCTGTCGAACCCGTCGGGCACGAGCACCCCGAGGTCGCCCAACGCACGCAGCGGCTTCGACGCCACCATCACCGCCGAGTAGATGGGGAACAGCACGATCACAGCGCACACGGTCAGCAGCGCGTAGCGGCTGATGAGGCCCCAGCGGACCGACCGACGGCGGGCCTCAGTCTCCATAGTGGACCCGCCTGTCGAGCCAGCCGAACTGCAGTCCACTCAAGACGGCCATGATCGCGAACAGGACGACCGCCTGTGCTGACGCTGCGCCCGGGTCGGTCGGGAGTGTCTTGAACAGCTCGTAGACCAGCACGTTCGTCGCCTCCTGGGGTCCTCCCTCGGTGAGAAGGTCGATCTGGCCGAACGACTGGATCGCACTGATGGTGAGGACGACCGTGAGGAACATCAGCTGGGGCCCCAGGAGCGGGACCGTGATCCGGGTGAACCGTGAGATCGGCCCGTGGCCGTCCACCTCGGCGGCCTCGTGCAACTCGTCGGGGATGGACTGGAGCCCCGCGATGCACACGACGAACGCGACCCCGAGGTTCTGCCACACCGTCGTCGCGGCCACGGCGAACAGGGCGGTGTCGGGGTCCCCGAGGAGGTCCACCCGGTCCCGGCCGATCGAGTCGAGGAACGTGTTCACGATCCCCGCCGACGGCTGGAGGAGCACGAGCCAGAGCAGTGATGCCACGGCGACGGAGGTTGCGACCGTCGAGGCGAACACCGTCCGGAAGAACCGCATCCCCTTGAGGGGCTGATGGGCGAGGACCGCGAGCGCGAGTCCGGCGACGATCGAGGTCGGCACCGTGAAGACGGTGAAGAGGCCGGTCACCCGGAGGCTGTTGAGGAACGTGTCGTCGCTGATCACGTCGACGTACTGGTCGAATCCCACCCAGCGCCGGCTGATCCCGAAGGGGTCCTGGAGGAAGAACCCGAGGTACACGGTCCGCACGAGCGGGTAGAAGACGAAGACGCCGAACACGACAACCGACGGCGTGAGCAGGGCCGTCGCCAGCAGGCCCTCACGGCGTCGCGACCACGGCCTCCGGGTCACGGGCCGGCCGCTTCGATCCGTGCGCCGGTCGACACGTCGAAGAGGTGCAGCGCCGAGCCGTCGACGTCGAGGTGTGTCGCGTCACCGGGAGCAGGGCAGATCGCGTGCCCGTCGAGGCGCACGACCACGGGGTCGCCCGAGGAGCTGGTGGCGAAGACGAGGCGTTCGTGGCCGAGGTCCTCGGTGCGGTCGACCGTTGCCGGGAGTCCCTCGGCACCGACGGCGATCTCGTCGGGACGGATCCCCACGTCCACCGACGTTCCCGTCGCGCGGGCGGGACGCACGCCGGTCACCTCCACGCCGGCGACGGAGACGCCCGCGTCGGTCACCTCGCCGCGCAGCACGTTCATCGACGGGGTACCGACGAAGCGGGCGACGAACACATTTGCCGGGCGCCGGTAGACGTCGCCGGGCGTGCCGACCTGTTGGAGGTGGCCGTCGCGCATGACCGCGATGCGGTCCGCCATCGTCATGGCCTCGACCTGATCGTGGGTGACGTACACGGTCGTGGTGCCCGTACGAACGTGCAGATCCACCAACTCCGCGCGCATGTCGGTGCGCAGACGGGCATCGAGGTTCGACAGGGGCTCGTCCATCAGAAAGGCCTGCGGGCGCCGGACGACGGCCCGCGCGAGGGCCACGCGTTGCCGCTGGCCGCCCGAGAGCTGGGCGGGCTTGCGCCCGAGGAGTCCGGTCAGCCCGAGCATGCGGGCCGCCTCTGCCACGCCCGCATCGCGGTCGGCCCGTGAGAGCTTGAGTGGCTTGAGGCCGAAGGCGATGTTCTTCGCCACCGTCATGTGGGGGTAGAGGGCGTAGCTCTGGAAGACCATCGCGAGGTTCCGGTCCTTCGCGGCGACGCCGACGACGGACCGCCCGTCGATCAGGACATCTCCCGTGTCGGGGTCGGTGAGCCCCGCCACCATCCGCAGGGCGGTCGACTTGCCGCACCCCGACGGGCCGAGGAGCACGACGAACTCACCGTCGGATATCTCCAGATCCAGGTCCACCACGGCCGCGACGTCGTCGAAGCGCTTCGAGACCCCGCGCAGCTCGACCGACGCCATGGCGCGAACTCGGAGCCTGAGCTACACGACCCGGTTCGGCCGGGCGAGGAGGCGCTCGACGCCGAATGTCACGCCCGCAAGCTCGTAGCTCGCTTCATGACCGATCTCGCCCTTCACGAACTCGAGGCCGGTCGCGACATCGGGGAACCAGATCTGGTCGACGGCCGCGCAGATCGGCGCCACACGCCCCTCGTGCGCGGCGGTGTCGACGACCAGTTGGTGGTGCCGCAGCGGTTCGGCGTCGGACACCACCGCGGCGTACCGACCGGTGAGGACCTCCTCGAGACCCTCCGGCGTCGAGTTCGGGTGCAGCGGCAGGAACGAGAGAAGCTTCACCGCGTCGTCGGGAACCTCGCTGTCGATGATCACCCGACGGTGGGTCAACAGCATCGTCCAGCGTGACTTGTCGATGAGGGAGAACTCGTCCGCCGTCACCGCGCTGCGGTAGTGCTCCGATGCGAAGGCGGCGTCCATCGACGCGATGTCGTCGAAGCTGAGCTCGGAGCACGCGTCGAAACCGGGATAGGGGAACAGGGGCAGACCGTCGACGAGAACCGAGTGGTTCTGGATGTAGCTGCGGAGGCCCACGAGCTGACCGGCGAGGCCGGCGTGTTCGTTGCGCCAGTGTTCCTGACACGTCTCGTAGGTGAGGCCTGCGGCCCGGGGCGCCATTCCGACACGGGTGATCATCGCCACAACCTACGCGCTCAGCTGCTGTGGCGCCTCCGGCGCTGTTCGGCCAGTCCCTGGCCACCGTCGCCGATGACCCCGTCGGCGAGCTCGTCCACCGCCGTCTCGTCGCTCAGCTCGACCCCGGCCTGGTACGCGGCCCGTCCGACCATGTGGGCGCCGATCGGTGCGGTGATGAACTGGATGATCGCGACGAGAGCGAGTTTCACCGCCGTCTCGGGGTCGTCCGCTCGCATGCCCGCGCCGATGATCACCATGACCAGACCGAGCGTGGCGGGCTTCGTCGCGGAGTGCATGCGCGCGAAGACGTCGCCGAATCGGTGCAGTCCGATCGCAGCCAGGACGCTGAGGGCCACGCCGGTGAGCACGAACACGGACGCCGTGATGTCGACAGCGCTCATGCCCCGCGGTCCTCGATGAAGCGGGCGGTGACGACGGTTGCGACGAACGCGAGGAGTGACGCCACGAGCAACAGGTCGGCGAAGATCCCGTCCCCGGTGCGGGTGATGTTCACCGCGACGCCCATGATGACGACGAGGACGAGCAGATCGAGCGCGACCACCCTGTCTGCCAGGTTCGACGGCCGTAGCAGCCTGAGCACACACAGGAGGGCCGATACGGCGAGCGCGGCGAAGGCGACAGCGGTGACGGTGTTCACGGTGACTCCTCAGCGAGTCGTGTGTCGACCCGAACCGGCACGGGGCAGCCGAAGGCGCCGCAGGCGAGGTCCACCATGGCGTAGACGGCCTCGCGGGCGCCCTCCACCGAGTCGAGGTGCAGGACGTGGACGTACATGACGGTCGGGTCCCGCACCACCTCGAGGGTGAGCGTTCCCGGTGTGAGCGAGACGGCGTTGGCGGCGGCGGTGACGACGACGTCGGGTAGGTCGCCCAGCGGGACCGCGACGATGGCCTCCCGTATCCGGTTCTTCGGCGTGACGACCTCCCACGCCACGACGAAGGTTGACTCGACGAGCTTCAGCAAGAAGACCAGACCGAAGCGCAGCGCGCCGAGCGGCCGGATCCGGACGCCGCTGGTTCCTGTCGGGCTGACCACGAGGACGGCGAGGGACACCGCGACGCCCGACGCGATGTTCGCCCACGTGAGGTCACCCCACAGCGCGACCCACAGCGCGATCACGCTGAGAGCCATACCTGGTCGGGACAGTCGCCGCTTCATCGCCCGAGCACCGCCTCGACGTACCTCGCCGGGTCGGCGACGTCGGCGGCGGCGTCCTCGACCAGGCCGTAGAACGGACCGGCGCCGATGGCGAGGGCGAGACCGATCGCGACGAACACACCGGTGGTGGCGAGCATGAGTCGGCCCGGCGTCAGCCGTTCCAGCCCCGTCGCCTCCCGTGGCGGGGCCCACACGACGCCGGCCACCGTCGGGACCTCTTCGGGATCCTCCTCGATCTGGGGCTCGCCCCAGAACACGCCGGCCCATATCTTCGTCATGGACATGAGCGTGAGCAGCCCGGCGAAGAGTGCCGCGGCGATGATCGCCCAGCTACCGGTCTCGGTCCCGGCCTGCACGAGTGCCAGCTTGCCGACGAACCCGGAGAACGGCGGGAGGCCGGCGAGGCTCAGGGCCGACAGGCCGAAGAACGCGGCCGTCACCGGCGCCCGGTGCAGGAGGCCGTGGATCCTCGGCAGTGAGCCGGTCCCGCACCGCAGCTCGATCAACCCGCCCACCAGGAACAGGGTCGTCTTGATGACGATGTTGTGCACGACGTAGTAGATGGCCGCGGCGATCCCGGCCACGGTGAAGAACCCCAGACCCATGATCATGTAGCCGATCTGGCTGATGATGTGGAACGACAGGATCCGCTTCACGTCGTCCTGGGCCAGCGCCCCGAGACCACCGACGATCATCGTGGCGCCCGCGCACACGAGCAGCAGTGTCGACGGTCCGTCGGGCTGGAACAGCAGCGTCTGGGTGCGGATTATCGCGTACACGCCCACCTTCGTGAGTAGCCCGGCGAAGATGGCTGTGACTGGCGCGGGCGCGGTCGGATACGAGTCCGGTAGCCAGAAGAACAGCGGGAAGATGGCGGCCTTGACGCCGAAGACGACGAGCAGGAGCAGGCCGAGCGCGTCGCGCACCGGTTCGGGGATGTCCTCGAGGCGGACCGCGAGGTCTGCCATGTTCACCGTGCCGGTCGCCGCGTAGACGAGACCCACAGACGCGACGAACAGTGTCGAGGCCACGAGGCTGATGACGACATAGGTCATGGCAGGCCGGATCTGCTCGCGCCGGCCGCCGAGTGTCAGAAGCACGAAGCTCGCGCTCAGCATGATCTCGAACGCGACGAAGAGATTGAACAGATCGCCTGTCAGCAGCGAGAGCGCGATCCCCGTCGACAGGATCAGGTAGACGGGGTGGAAGACGAATCCCTCGTCCCGGGTGCGTGGGTGTCCGATGGAGAACACGAGCACGCCGAGCACCATCGTCGTCGACGCGACGAGCATGATCGCCGCGAACCTGTCGGCGACGAGGGTGATCCCCACCGGAGCACCCCAGCCGCCGAGATCGACGACGATGAAGCCCTGCTCGGCCACCCTCACGAGCACCGCGATCGACGCTGCCAGCGACGCGCTGAGCACCACCACGCTCATGGCCCGCTGTAGCAGCGGTCGACGGAACAGCGCCAGGGACACGCCTGCAGCGAGTAGGGGGATGACGATGGGGATCGTGACGACGAAGTTCACGATCCGGCCCCTGGGCTTCCGCTGCTGTCCGCCGGGAGTTCCCCGCCGGTCGGCTTGTCTTCGACGACGTCGGCGTCGCCGGGGTGGCGGAACTCGTCGCTCTCGCGCCGACGGCGGGCGATGCGCCTGTCCTCGATGTCGTTCTCCACCTCGTCGTCGTGGGTCAGCGTCCAGCTCCGGTAGGCGAGCGTCAACAGGAACGCCCCCACGCCGAAGGTGATCACGATCGCGGTGAGTGCGAGTGCCTGGGGGAGCGGGTCGCTGAACCCCTCGCTCACCCCTTCGGCGGAGACGAACGGCGCCTGACCGGCCCTTCCGCCGGAGGCCAGCAGGAGGAGGTTCGCTCCGTGGCCGAGGATGGCGATTCCGATCACGACCCGTGTGAGAGCACGCTGGAGGATCAGGTAGGTGCCCGCGGCGAACAGGACGCCCGAGGTGATGGCGAGCAGGACGATCATCGCCGCTCTTCCTCGCCGAGGAAACGCTGCGCGGTGAGCACCAGGCCGACCACTACGAGGTAGACGCCGATGTCGAAGGGAAGCGCCGACGTGGCCTTCACGACGCCGAGGACGGGGAGGTCCTCTTCGAACTTGCCGGCGTCGAGCAGTTCGTCCCCGCTCCAGAACCCCGCCAGAGCGGTGGCGGTGGCGATGACGAGACCCGTGCCCAGTACCACCGGCGCCGGTATCGGCACGACCCGGTCCAGGTCACCGGCGGGGCGCATGACGAGGGCGGCCCCGGCGACCAGGCCGGCCACGAAACCCCCGCCGGGGGCGTTGTGGCCCGCGAAGAGCAGGAACAGTGAGACCACGACAGCCAACGGGAAGACCGCCTGGATCGAGGTCCGCAGGATGAGCGAGTCGCGCCACCGGTTCATCGCGCGGGCTCCCGGTCGGCCGCGCGGTCCCGTCGGACAGCGAGTACGAGACTCGCGATTCCGATGGCGGTGACGACCAGAACGGTGATCTCGCCCAGCGTGTCGAGCGCACGGATGTCGGTGAGGATCACGTTGACGACGTTGCGTCCCCCACCGTCGGGGAGGGCTCGGGCGAGCTGTTCGTCCGACACCGGGTCGGCGGTGCGGGATCCGGCGGCGATGAGCACGAAGAAGGTGACGAACACGCCGACGGAGACGGCGACGAGGGCCCGCACGATCGGCTGGAACGTGAACGGTGACGACTTGAACCGTTCGGGAAGGTGCCGCAGGACCAGGACGAAGAGAACGACCGAGAGGGTCTCGACGAGGAACTGGGTCAGAGCCAGGTCCGGCGCCCCCTGCACGAGGAACAGCACCGCCACGGCGAACCCGACGGCGCCCAGCGCCATGACGGCCACGAAGCGCCGGGTGGCGATCGCCGTCCCCAGCGCTGCGGCCATCGCCACGGCCGCGGCCACGACCTGGACGCCGTTCTCCGCGAACGTCAGATCGTCGGGGAACGGCGCGTCGATCAGGGCCGATGTGGGGGCGATGACCGCCGTCATCAAGATGATGCTCAGGTAGACGGGCAGAGCGCCCGACTGGCTGATCGCCGCCGTCCGGTTCGCCAGCCGCGACACGCCGTTCATCATCATCTCGAACACACGACCGGCGTCGAGGGGGAAGCGCACGTGGCTGGCCCGAGCCTCCACGGCACGCCACACGAACCAGACGACCACGCCGCTGGTGATCGCGGCGACGGACAGCCACAGCGCCGGTTTGAATCCGGTCCACAGTGCGAGGTGCTTTTCGACCTCGGGACCGACAGAGGCCGTCGCCTCGAGGACCAGGCTCTCCAGCTGCAGGGGGACCAGGCCGAATGCGAGTCCCGCCGCGGCCGGGATGACGGCGGCGGTGACGAGAAGAGGGTGGGGCCGTGTCGCCGTGTCGACGGGTTCACCGTCGAGTTCGTCGGGTCGTTTCGTCGCGAACGCGCCGTAGACGAAACGGGTGCCGTATGCGAGTGTCAGCGCGGACCCCACGACGATCGCGATGGCGGTCAGTTCCGCCTGGCCGGGCAGGTAGGTCCAGGTGGCGTCGAGCGCGACCTCCTTGGACACGAATCCGAACAGCGGAGGGATGCCGGCCATGGACACGGCCGCCGCGGTGCCGGCGATGGCCGTGACGGGGAGCAGGCGGCCCATCCCCGTGAGGCGTCGGATATCGCGCGAGTGGGCCTGGTGGTCGACGATCCCCGCGACGAGGAACAGCGACGACTTGAACATCCCGTGGGCCAGCAGCAGTGCGGTGCCCGCGAAGGTCAGCTCGGGGACGCCCGCTCCGAGCAGCAGCACCATGAAGCCGAGCTGGCTGATGGTGCCGTAGGCGAGGAGCCGCTTGAGGTCGGTCTGTCGCAGCGCGATCGCCCCGCCGACGATCATGGTGACGGCGCCGAGGGCGACGGCGGTCGGGCGCCAGCCGGCGTAGGTGGCTGCGAACGCCGGTGCGACCCGACCGATCAGGTACACGCCCGCCTTCACCATCGTCGCCGAGTGGAGGTACGCGCTGACCGGGGTCGGCGCCGCCATCGCGCCGGGCAGCCACGCGTGGAACGGCAACTGAGCGGACTTGGTCGCCGCGCCGATGAGGACGAGGAACGCCGCGGTCGTCGCGGCGGCGCCGGTCGGCGGGTTCTCGAGGATCGCGGAGATCGAGTAGTCACCTGCGCCCTGACCCAGGATCACGAGGCCGGCGAGAAGGGCGAGTGCGCCGCTGCTGGTGATCACCAGCGCCTGACGAGCGGCTGCCCGGGCCTCCGCCTTTGCATCGTCGGTACCGACGAGCAGATACGACGTGATCGAGGTCAACTCCCAGAACACGAACAGGCCGAGCACGCCGTCGGCCAGGACGAGCCCGAGCATCGCTCCCGCGAAGGTCGTGAGGGTTCCCCCGAGGCGGGTCAACCCCGCCCGCTCCCCGAAGTAGCGCGACGCGTAGACGAACACGAGGACGCCGACCCCCGATACGAGGCTCGCCATCACCCAGGCGTACGCGTCGAGGCGCAGGCTGAGGTCCAGGCCCAGCGGCTCGACCCAGGTGATCTCGTCCCGCACGACGCCGCCGTCGAGGACCGTCGACAGTTTCGTGAGGAGCCAGATGAAGGTGGCGCCGGTCGGGAGCGCGCCGATGAGCATCGCCCGGGGTCCGAGGCGACGCGCGAAGCCGAAGCCGAGTGCGGCGACGACATGGGCGAGGATCAGCGCAGCCAGTTGAGGACTCCGTGGACGGGGTCGGTCGGGCGGGTGCCGACCAGGCTTCCCGGCGTTCCGAGTCCGAAGGCTACCGAGCGAGGGGGGCGCTCCGGACCAATCCGGGTCAGTACTTCGAGGACGACCTGCCTCCTGAGGTCTTCGGTTTGGGTGTTTCGGACCAGCGTCGTGTGGGCATGCCTGTAGACGTAAGTCCGCTGAACACTCCCAGGAGTGACCACACCTTGTTCATGAGAACAGACCCCTTCGAAGAGCTCGACCGCCTCACCCGTCGTGACCGCCGAATGCTCGCCATGGACGCCGTGCGTTCCGACGAGGAGGTTCTCGTGTACGTCGACGTCCCGGGTGTCACCCGTGAGGACATCGAGTTGACCGTCGAACGCAACCAGATCGACCTGAGCGTCCGTCGTAGCTGGCCCAAGACGAACGACGAACGGGTGCTCGCCTCCGAGCGGAGCCAGGGCGTCTTCTCGCGTCAGTTCGTCGTGGGTGACAACCTGGCGACCGACCAGTTGAAGGCGAAGCTCGAGAACGGTGTTCTCACGTTGGCCATTCCGGTGGCCGACGAGGCCAAGCCGAAGGCGATCACCATTTCCGAGAGTTCCGGCGCCCAGCCGGTCGAGGCAGCCAGCTGACCGCGTCGGCGGCCTGCCCGCCGAACTCTGTCGAACGTCGCCACGACCCTCCTCACGGGGGGTCGTGGCGCGTCGCGCGCGTCATGACGAGTGGTCGGCGTTCATCTGCTGGAGTTGCGCGTCGATCTCCGCGCCGAACAGGACCGAGAAAGCGGAGAGGTACAACCACCCGAGCAGGGCTGCCACTGTGCCGAGCGAGCCGAAGACGGATTCCGCGCTGCCAAGTTCGGCGGCGAGCTGCGCGAGCGCGAACGTCCCGCCGATCCACACGGCGGTCGCCACGGCCGATCCCGGCGTCGCGATCCCACGGAGGCCGGCGGGGGCCCTCCCGAGGACGAGCCGGTAGAGAAGGGACTGCCCCACGACGGATGCGGCGACGGCGAGTGGCCAGCGGACGATCGCGATGACGATCCTGACCTGGTCGCCCAGTCCCCACGTCGATGCGGCACGCGGTGTGATCGCCACCAACCAAAGGATCGCCGCGGCGCTCAGGATCGACAGCAGGCTCACCTCGATCGCGAAGATCCGACCCTGAATCCAGTTGTGGGGACTCGGCGCCTCATGCGCTATTCGGATCGACATGACGAGGGCGTTCATCGCGTTCGACATCGCCCAGATCACGGCGAGTGCACTCACGAGCAACCCCAGCGTGATGCGACCGTTGGTCAGCGACGTGGCGTTCGTCAGCTGGCGGATGACGAGGTCGGCGACCTCCTGGGGGAGGGCGTCGGTCAGTGGCGCGAGCTGGTCCTCGACCTGTGCGGGGCTCGAGAAGAAGCTGTACACGGTCACCAGCGCGATGACCCCGGGCACCAGCGCGAGCATGGAGTAGAACGCGACTCCGGCCGAGACGAGCATCGTGTAGTGGGCGGTGATCGCCCGGACGAGCCGGATCGCGAGTTCGCGGGCTCGGGCCTTCACGGTCAGGTCACGGCACCGATGAATGTCTCGAGTGCCCCGATGTGCGCAGCGGGGGTGGCGAGCTCCACCGCCGGATAACCCGCCCACTCGGCCGTCGAGCTCATCGCGTTGACGGTGACGTGGCCGCAACCGGCCGCGGCCACCTTCGAGATGACGTCTTCCCACCGGTCCGGGCCGAGCCCGTAGGGAAGGGTCACCTCCTTGTCGAAGGCGCCGGGGTCGCGCCCCTCGTTGCTCAGCGCCCGGTCGAGATCGGCGATCTGATCGGCGAGGCGGCGGGTTGCGCCGCCGAACACGAACCCGTCACCGAGGCGGGCGGCGCGCCGCATGGCGGGCAGGGTTCCACCGCCGAACCACAGCGGGATCCGTCGGTTCGGCCGGGGGGCGATCCCGGCGCGGTCGACCCGGTGGAACTCGCCGTCGAAGTCGACGACGTCGTTCTCCCACAACGCCCGCATCAGGTGGACCTGTTCGTCGAAGCGTCTTCCACGGGTGGCCCAGTCGACGCCCAGCGCCTCGTATTCGACGGGGTTCCAGCCACTACCCACCCCGAGTCGCAGGCGGCCGCCGGAGAGGATGTCCACTTCGGCCGCCTGTTTCGCGACGAGGGCCGCCTGGCGCTGGGGGAGGATGACGATCGAGGTCTCCAGCACGATGTCGCGGGTGGTCGCCGCGAGGAAGCCGAACAACACGAACGGCTCGTGGAACGGGTGTTCCTCGGAGTACGGGCCCCACAGCTTCGGCTCGCGGCCCTCGTGGACGGCCCCGAGGACGTGGTCGTAGGTGGCGATGTGGGAGTAGCCGAGCGCCTCGGCCGCCTGGGCCCAGTCTCGTATCGCCACCGGGTCGTCGCCGATCTCGTTGGTCGGAAAGACGGCTCCGAACCTCATCGATCAGTCGACTCCTACTCGCAGGTCTGGTCCGTGCCACGGACTCCGGGGGACGCCTTCGACGCTACAGGCCCGACGGGCCACGCTCGGGTCCGGTCGCCGCGTGGCGGGCGGCGATGGCACCGAAGGTGACCGCTGGGCCGATGGTGCCGCCGGGTCCCCAGTAGGTCGTGGCGGCTGGCGAGGCGACGCAGTTTCCGGCGCCGTACAGGCCGGGGATGGGTTCGCCGGCGGAGTCGAGCACCCGGGCCTGCTCGTCGGTGACCGGCCCGCCCTTCGTGTCGAGCGCACCGGGCCCCAGGATCACGCAGTAGTAGGGGCCATCGTCGGCGAGCGGTGCCATCGTCCCGTTCGCCAGCCCCGGACGCGGGTCGAGTCCCCACACCTTCTCGATGGGTGTCTCCCCCCGGTGGAAATCCGGGTCCACCCCCGCCGTGGCGTGGTCGTTGAAGCGCTCGACGGTGTCCAGCAGTGTGGGCAGGAAGTCGTCGTCGAGGCTGAGCCCACCGGTGTGTGGCGTCAGGGTCTCGAGGCGGTCGGCCAGCGCCACCGCGAGGTCCTCCATCGTCGCGGCGCGGATGACGTAGTACCGCTCCTTGTGGTCGAGCGGCACGGGCCAGCGGAACATGTCCTTGTGGGGGTTCTGGACGAGTGCCTCGTCGAAGATCATGAAGAGCAACAGGTTGGGGTACTCGCCGCGGTGGGGGTCCCAGGCGTGATGGGCCTGACCGCGCTCGTTGTAGGGCGCCTTCTCGTTGACGGCGCGCCGGCCGTAGCGGTTGACCATCAGCATCGAGTCCCCGAACGGCGAGTAAACGTCGCCGATCGTGGCGCGGTTGCGCAGCGCCATCTCGACGACGACCTGGTCCCACCACGCGTGGGCCATGTTGCCGAGACGGGCACCCACCTCGTTGCCGATCCGCACGAAGTCCCCGGTGGCGTAGGGCGACGCAGCTCCGCCGAACACCGGTCCCTTCAGGTAGTCGAGTACCAGTCCCTCGTCGTGGAGGAATCCGCCGGACGCGAAGATCACACCGCGGCGGGCGCCGATGAGCTCGGTGCGCCGGCCGACGCGGACCTCGACGCCGATGACCGCTCCGTCGCCGCCTCGCACGAGGTGAACGACCTGACGATCCACCAGCAGTTCGGCACCGTGCGCGGCGGCGAAGGCCATCAGATCGTCGACGAACGTCTGACCACCGGACGGGTCGCGCCCGGGAACGTGGTCGTCGGGCAGCACCGGCTGGATGGTCCGGCCGATTCCGATCGTGTCCTCGGGGAGATGGGAGTAGTAGCTCGGGTAGGCGACGGGTTCGATGTCGATCGCGCCCTGTTCCACGTAGAAGTCGATGGTCGGTGCCGCGGCGTCGTAGAAGGCCGCGAGCATGCGATGGCGGTCGGGTGGGATACCGAGGGTCTCGTCGTCGGGGTCATAGAGCGCGGGGTAGGCCGTGCGCGCCATATAGCGCAGCGCGCCCGCTCGGTCGTCGACGCGGCCGGACTCGCGGATGAAACGGTTGTTCGGGATCCACAGCTGACAGCGCGACGCGGAGGTCGTGCCCCCGGACTGCGGGGCCTTCTCCAGAACGAGCACGGAAGCACCCTGTGAGGCCGCCGTCGCGGCCGCGGACGCACCGGCCGCGCCGCAACCGACGACGACGACATCGCTGACGCGGTCCCACTCCTCACCCCAGCTGTTCTGCGCGGTCTGCGACGGGTCTGTCATCCCGTTCTTGTACCACCGTCCCCGGGTTCGGCGCGTCTTCTACGATCGTCGTGGTGACGCGGATCCGCTTGCGTCACCAGGGGGTTCTGCGATGACCGAGGCCGACGTCAGACCGCTCGCCGGGCGGGTCGCGATCGTCACCGGTGCCGCCGGCGGGATGGGCGCGGCGATCTGCCGGTGCCTCGCCGAGGCCGGTGCCGCGGTCGTGCTCGCGGACATCAACGTCGCCGCCGGCGAGAAGGTCGCCTTCGCGATCCGCGCCGCGGGAGGCACCGTCGACTTCGTCGAGACCGACGTGTCGGCCGCGGCCGACTGCGAGGCGCTGGTCTCCCACACCGTCGACCGTTTCGGCCGCCTGGACTGCGCGGTCAACGGCGCGGCGCTCGAGTTCGAGACGGCGCCCCTCGCCGACATGGCAGACGAGGACTTCGACCGGATGATCGCCGTGAACCTGCGCTCGGTGTTCCTGTGCATGAAGCACGAGATCCGGGCCATGCTCGCCGGTGACGGCGGTTCCATCGTCAACATCGCGTCGACCAATTCCTTCCGGGCGCAGGTGGAACAGCCCGCCTACACCGCCTCGAAACACGGGGTCCTGGGCCTCACCCGCAGCGCCGCTCGCGACTACACCGCGGCGGGGATCAGGGTGAACGCCGTCGCTCCCGGCGCGATCGACACGCCGATGCTGCGGGGCGCCATCGAACGACGCGGCCTCGATGCTGACCGGACAGCACGCCAGCTGACTCTCGCGGGTCGGTTCGGTTCCCCCGACGACATCGCGCGGGCTGTGCTGTGGCTGTGCTCGGACGCCTCTTCGTTCACCACCGGGCAGACGATCGTCGTCGACGGCGGCCTCCTCACGAAGTGAGTCCGGCCGAGTCCTGAACTACGGTGCGGTCTGACGGCAGCACAGTAACCAGGCAGTAATCAGGGGGATCACGCGAATGACCGACACCGGCGAGAAGATCAGCTTCTTCGATCCCGAGACGCGCGACTGCCCGTGGCACGCGTACAAGCGGCTGCGGGACGACCAGCCCATCTGGCAGGACCCGAAGACGGGCATGTTCTTCATGACCCGCTACGAGGACATCAAGGCCGCCCTCGCCAACATCGAGGTCTTCACCAACGCCGTCGGATCGGCTGCCGGTCTCACCGAGAAGGCGATGAAGCCGACCGACCCCGAGGAGCTCGCCGCCTTCGAACAGATGCAGCGGGAGGAGAAGCAGCTCCAGGCCATGTACGAGGAGCACGGTTGGCTTCCCGCCCCCACCCTCGACGCACTCGACGAGCCCAAGCACAACGAGCTGCGTCGGATGTTCGACCACGCGTTCCGCCCGGGCCGCATCAAAGAGCTCGACCCGTTCGTCGAGGAGCTGACGAGGGACCTCTTCGCGGCCTTCGCCGACAAGGGCCGGTGCGAGTTCGTCTCCGAGTACGCGATCCCGCTTCCGCTCTACACGATCGGCAAGCAGATGGGCGTCCCGTCAGAGGACATGCCGATGATCAAGGCGTGGACCGACGCATGGGTGCAGCGCATGGGTCTCGATCAGACCTTCGAGGAGCGCAAGTGGTCCGCCGAGCGTGAGATCGAGGCACAGCAGTACTTCCAGGCGATCTTCGAGCGCCTCCGTGAGAAGCCCGAGGACACCGTCCTGTCGGATCTGGTGAACCGTGTCATCCCCGAGTGGGATCGCCCGCTCAACGACAACGAACTCCACGCCGAGATGATGGCCGACCTCTTCGTCGGCGGCTCGGAGACCACGACCAACGCACTGTCCGGCGGCGTGCGTCTGCTCATCGAGAACCCCGACGTGTGGGACAAGCTCAGCTCGGACCCCGACAAGTACATCCCCGTGTTCATGGAGGAAGTCGTCCGCCTCGAGGGACCGGTGCAGGGTCTGCTGCGCGAGCTCTCCGAGGAGGTCACCATGCACGGCGTGACGATGCCGGCCGGGTCGATCGTCAACATGCGCTTCGGCGCCGCCAACCGGGACGAGCGCCACTTCGGTGACGACGTCGACGAGGTCAATCTGGAACGTCCGAAGCCGAAGGGCCACCTCGCGTTCGGCTTCGGCAACCACTTCTGCCTCGGGGCGCCGCTGGCCCGCAGGGAGATGTACTGGGGCTTCAAGGTGATCACCGACAACGTCGAGGAGATGTGGTTCATCGAGGGCGAGAACGACTTCGCCATCGCGAAGAACTATTTCCTGCGCGGCCTCGAGAAGCTGAACATCGGCTTCACGCTCAAGGGCTGAGGGGGTCGACGATGGGGATGAGACTGCACCTCGACAGTTCCAAGTGCGAGGCCCATGGTCTGTGCTATTCGCGCGCGCCGCAGCTCTTCGACAGCGACGACGACGGCAACGCCGTCCTCATCGATGCCGAGCCATCCGAGAAGGACAGGAACTTCGCGGAGCTGTGCGTCCAGACCTGCCCGGAGGGCGCGATCACGCTCACCGAGGAGTGACGGGACACCGGTCCGGGCCGTGACCGCGATCCCGACCTCGCCTCGGATGGCCCCCGCCTACTTCGTCACCGCCCTGGCCGATCACGATCCACAGGACAGCGCGTTCCATGCGGCGGTGCGCCAGCGGGCGGCGGCGACCGGCGAGCGGGGCTGGCAATCCGTCCGCGACGAGATGGCCGCCGCAACCGGGCACCTTCGCGAGGTCGGCCTGGAGAATCAGCCACCGATCCGAGTCCTCGACGGCCTCGCGATGGAGGTGGACGACTACCTCCGCACCCGGCTGGTCGAGTTGTGCGTCCACTGCACGGACCTCGCCGACAGTCTCGGTTGCGACCCGCCGGAGTTGCCCGACCAGGCGTGGTCCGAGGTCGCGCGGGTGGTGGGCGAAACGGCGATTCTTCGCAACGGACCCACGGCCTTCACTCTCGCGCTGTCGCGTCCCGGGCGCTTCGGCCCCGCTGCCGCCTTCTGAGAGTCGGGGTCGGCGTAGCCGTTTCGCCCTGCGGGCGCGTCGCGTGGTGGTCTGTACCGAGTACCGCGGGCACGGCCGGCATCACCCAGGGGGACACGATGGACATCGACGAGACACGCCTGCATGCGTTCATGGGATCTCTGCTCGGGGACATGGGTGGAGCCGTCACGGTGGCCATGATGTGCCTGGGCGAGGAGTTGGGCCTCTACGAGGCCCTCGACGGGCAAGGACCGACGACACCGGACGACCTGGCGGCGCGTGCGGGGTGCAACCCTCGCCTCGTGCGCGAGTGGGCCGACCAGCAGACCGCCGCCGGCTACCTCACCTATGAGGAGACCACCGACGCGTACGAGCTACCCGTCGAGCACGGTCTGGCTCTCGCGCAGCGCCAGTCACCGGCCTACGTCGCCGGCGGCGCGTGGCTGTTCGCTTCGATCTTCGCGGACCTCGACCGCCTCGTCGGAGCTTTCCGTGGTGACGGGGGTCTGGCGTGGGGCGATCACAACCCACACCTGTTCCGGGGAACCGCCGAGTTCCTCCGGCCGATCTATCAGCACAACCTGGTCGATGCCTGGATCCCCGCGCTCGACGGAATCGAGCAGCGCCTCCAGGCCGGCGTGTCCGTGGCCGACGTCGGCTGTGGTCACGGAGTGACGTCGATCCTGATGGCCCAGCGGTTCCCGGCGTCCACCTTCCACGGCTTCGACGTCCATCCACCATCGGTCGACTCGGCGCGTGAGGCCGCGGGAATCGCCGGTGTGGCCGACCGCGTGCACGTATCGGTCGCGCAGGCGGATACCTACGGCGGCACCTATGAGCTCATCTGCTTCTTCGACTGTCTCCACGACATGGGTGATCCCGAGGGCATCGCCCGTCACGCCCGCCAGCACCTCGACGAGGGGGGTTCGGTACTGCTCGTCGAGCCCTTCGCGCTCGATGCGCGCTCGGAGAACCATTCAGTGCCGACGGCCAAGATCTTCTACGGCGGCTCCACCGCCGTGTGCACGCCGGCGTCTCTCGCTCAGCCCGTAGGGAAGGCGATGGGCGCGCAGGCAGGCCCTGCGGCGATGAGGGACGTGTTCGCGCGAGCGGGGTTCTCGGTGTTCGAAGAGCGGGCGCGCACGCCCTTCAACGTGGTGTACCAGGCTCAGGTCTGACCCCGCACGACACTCTTACGCCGGCGCCTACTCTCCCGGTCGGACGGCGACGACGGCGCCCTCGCCGGGGTCTCCCTTCAGGAGCCGCAGAGCGAGTTGGCCGTTCGCCAATGTCGCCTGGCCTGTGGCTCCCCAACCCGTCGGGATGTCCACGATCCGCGTGTACGGACCGTAGGTCCACTCCTCGAGCAGGTAGTCCTTGCCGGCACCGGCGCGCAGGCGTGCCTCGATGCGGACATGGCCGGGAGCGATGAGGATCTCGACGTCATCGGGCATGACGCCGGGCAGGGGTGCGACGATGACGAGCGCATCGTCGGTCTCATACATGTTGACCGGGACGCGCTGGGCTGTAGCGGTGGCACCCTTCTCGGAGTTCGCCGCCCGCACAGCGGCGGCTTCGCTCAGATCGGGGCGGGCGGAGCTCTCGGTGGAGGGTCGGGTCTGTGTCGGTGTCATGTCCGCCGCATACCCGGCGAGCTGATTCCGCACACATGTCGCTGTACACGCTTCGTGTCGCCCTCGGGGCGACTGATCGGCCAGATCGGCGCCAGACTGGAGGCGATGGAGCAGGACACCGGCACCGACGAGTCGCGCAGCGACCCTCTCGACGCGTTCCGCGAGGCGAAGCGGACGGGATCGCCCGAGCTGCGCGACGATCTGGTCACCTCCCATGTTCCCTTCGCGAATCACATCGCCCGCCGCTACAGGGACCGGGGTGTGCCCGACGAGGACCTCCGACAGGTCGCGCTCGTCGGTCTGGTCAAGGCCGTCGACCGTTTCGACCCGGATCACGGCGCAGCGTTCACGACCTATGCGGGCCGCACGATCGAAGGCGAGATCAAGCGGTACTTCCGGGACAAGACCTGGACGGCGCGTGTCCCACGGTCGTTGAAGAACCTCAACGTCAAGGTCCGCCAGGCCCGCAGCCGCCTCGCGCTCGAGCTCGGCCGGACCCCTCGCACCGAGGACATCGCCGTGGACCTCGACGTCACCCCCGGTGAGGTGCGGGACGCGTCGGCAGCGGCCAATGCGTATTCGCCGCCGAGCCTGGACCAGCCGCGCCCGTCGGGGGACGGGGAAGCGACTTCCGCCGAGAATCCGGCCCTGCGGTCGGTGGATCGGGATCTGGAACGAACCGACGACCGGATCGTCGCCGAGGGGTTGGTGGACACGCTCGAGGCGCGCGAGCAGCGGATCGTGCGTCTCCGCTTCTGGGAGGGCCTCACCCAGCGCGAGATCGCGGAGAAGGTCGGGCTGAGTCAGATGCACATCTCGAGACTGCTGCGTCGCAGTCTCGAACAGATGAGGTCCGTCGCGCGTCGTGGTCGACGTCGTGGCCGTCCGAAGTCCGCGTAGAGAGCGGGCGCCGTCGGCCTAGGTGAACTCCAATCGGGTAACGCCTGTCTGGACGTCGATCAGGGCGTTGCGCAGCTCGGTCGAGCGGTCGTTGACGCCGGGGGTTCCGACAGCGAGCGCTTCGCCGTCGATGACCACGGTTCCGACCGACGCCACGACGGCCGCTGTCCCGGTCAGGGCGAGCTCGGCGGTCGGCCGGCTGATCCGGTCCCGGAGTTCGTCGACTGTCACGGTGCGTTCCTCGACGGTCCAGCCGCGTGCGACGGCGAGCTGCAACAGCGAGTCCCGCGTCACGCCGTGCAGGAAGCCGTCGGTGAGTGCGGGTGTCAGGAGCGTCTCGCCGTCGATCAGCACGACGTTGGCCGCCCCTGTCTCGGAGATGACGCCACCGGGGGCGAACAGGACCTGGTCCGCGCTGTCGGCGGCCCGCGCCTTCTCGATGACACCGAGGGCCATCGCGTAGTTCGCCCCGGTCTTCACTGAACCGAACTGGGGAGTGGTGCGCGGCATCGTCGTCTCGACGGTGACCGTGAGCTGTCGGGGTGGCAGGTAGTCGCCCACCGGGCATGCGAGCACGTAGAGGATCGCCGTCGTGCTCGGGTGAGCGGCGGCGCCGATGGTCTCATCGGTACCGAGCAGCGTCGGGCGCAGGTACAAAGAACCCGGTGGGTCGGGTGTGTCGTCACCGCACGCGGCGAGCGTGGACTCGATGAGTTCCGCAACGACCTCTGTGGTCGGCACGGGCAGACACAGACGCCTGGCGCTGTCGCGGAGTCGGGCCGCATGGCGGTCCGCCCGGAAAGCCACCACGGTTCCGTCCGGTTGGCGGTGGGCCTTGAGCCCCTCGAAACACGAGCTGCCGTAGTGGAGCGCGTGCGACCCGGGGTGAAGGCACAGCGTCTCGGACGACTCGAGCTGGACCGGCGACCACAGCGTGCCGTCGAAGCGTGTGGTGGCCATCGACGACGCGAAGACGCTGCCGAACGGAGCGCCGCTCATGATGTGACCGGGGAATGGGAGAAGTTCATCGGGAGATACTGGCTCATCGGGCCGGGCCCCGCCCGCGAGTTCGGCCCGAAGAATTCTGCCGGGCGTAGAGTTCGCCCTGTAGTGACGACGTGGGGGCGATGTGAATCCGATGGAAGCGCAGACGAGGGGACTGACCGACGTCGCGCTGCTGGAGCAGACCATCGACGCGAATCTCGCGCGGGCAGTGGCAACCTGGCCGGACCGCGACGCGCTCGTCGTGTGCCATCAGGAACTCCGGTGGTCCTACGCCGAGTTGGACCGCCGGGTCGACGAGCTCGCCCGGGCCCTTCTCGCAAGTGGTCTCGAGGCGGGTGACCGGGTCGGGCTCTGGTCGCCGAACTGTGCCGAATGGGTCGTGGTGCAGTATGCGACAGCGCGCATCGGGGCGATCATGGTGTGTCTCAACCCCGCCTATCGCGCTGTCGAACTCGAGTACGCCCTGAACCAGTCCGGTTGCCGCCTTCTCTTGGCGGCCCCGTCGTTCAAGGCGAGCGACTACGTCGCGATGTGGGCCGATGTCGCCGACCGGTGTCCGAGCGTCACCGAGGTGGTCTTCTTCGACTCGGCCAGCTGGGCCGAGCTTCTGGAGCGCCACGCGGCGGTGTCCTCCGAGGAGGTGTCCGCTCGGACGGCGACGCTCGACCCCGACGATCCGATCAACATCCAGTACACGTCGGGTACCACGGGACTGCCGAAGGGTGCCACCCTCACTCACCGCAACATCTTGAACAACGGCTACTTCGTCGGCGAGTTGCTCGGCTACACCGAACAGGACCGGGTCTGCATCCCCGTGCCCTTCTACCACTGCTTCGGAATGGTCATGGGCAACCTCGCCTGCACCTCGCACGGCGCCTGCATGGTCGTGCCCGACCAGTCCTTCGAACCGGTGAGCGTGCTGAGGGCGGTCCGGGACCAGCGGTGCACGAGCCTCTACGGCGTGCCGACCATGTTCATCGCCGAGCTGGCGGTCGCCGACTTCGACGCCTATGACCTCACCTCGCTGCGCACGGGGGTGATGGCGGGGTCGCCGTGCCCGACCGAGGTGATGCGCATGGTGATCGACAAGATGCACATGGACGAGGTGGCGATCGCATACGGGATGACGGAGACATCGCCGGTGAGCACCCAGACCCGATGCGACGATTCCATCGACAAGCGTGTCGGCTCTGTGGGTCGCGTCCATCCCCACGTGGAGATCCGCATCGCCGATCCGATCACCGGAGCGGTTGTGATGCGCGGTGTCGAGGGCGAGTTCCAGACCCGGGGGTACTCCGTGATGAAGGGCTACTGGAACGATCCGGAGCGCACCGCGGCGGCCATCGACGAGGACGGCTGGATGCACACCGGCGATCTCGCGGTCATGGACGAAGAGGGCTATGTCGCCATCACGGGCCGGATCAAAGATCTCGTCATCCGGGGCGGCGAGAACATCTCGCCGCGCGAGGTCGAGGAGTTCCTCTACACCCATCCGGCCATCGTCGACGTCCAGGTGATCGGCGTGCCTGACGACCGCTACGGGGAGGAACTGTGCGCGTTCGTGCGGCTGGGCGGAGGCGCCGCAGTCGATGCGGACACCGTTCGGGAGTTCTGCGAAGGCCGGATCGCCCACTTCAAGATCCCGCGGTACGTCATCGCCGTCGACGACTTTCCGATGACGGTCACGGGGAAGATCCAGAAGTTCAGGCTACGGGAGATGGCAGCCGCCGAGCTGGGGATCGAACCGGTCCGCTAGCTGGGGCGGCGCTGGTCAGCCCCCGAGCCAGACTTCGGCTCCTGCGTCGCCCGTGAGGCCACGGAAGGCGGCGAGGTTGAGAGTCCCGACCGCCAGCCCGAAGTCGGTGGAGACCATGGTGCGGCCTCCGGCGTTGAGCGTGTTGTCGAATCCGGTGGTCATCACATCGACGAAGCTCGGGGATTGTCCACCGGCTGTCGCGACGATGTCGAAGCCGTCCGGGGGGGTCGCCCGGTCGAGGCCTGAGACGTAGAGCAGCCCGTCGTGCTCGGTCATCTGCCAGATGTAGCCGGTGGTGGCCGATGCCTGGAGCCGCTCGAACCCGATCCACTCCCTGACGAGCGGATGGATGGCGTCCCAGTCCGCTTCGATGGGTGAGGGGACGGCGAGGTCGACGCCGTCGATCGCGTTGAGTTCGGTGTACAGCTGGAGAACTCGGGTGTTGTAGGCGCCCTCGCTGAATCCCGGCGGTGCCTGCGCGGGGGAGGGAACGTCGCTCATGCCGACCCCCCGGTCGCCGGAGGGTGAGCAGGCGGGATCGGCCGTGTCGGCCGCGGGGTCGCACGAGTTCCCCTGCAGCGGGTACGGAACTGAGGTCTCGGGCCCTGCAGTGAAGAACGTCGTGGCTGCGATCCCGGCGTCGAGGTCGATGGCCGCGTAGGAGGACGCGCTGCCGCCGATCGCGCCGAGGTCCGAGAAGTCCGCCGGAGTGTTGTATCCCGGCCACGGGGACCGGGACATCCCTGTGACGAGCTCCCACGTGCCATCCGGGTGGAGCCGGACGATCTCGCCGAGCCCCACGCCATCGCCACTCGAGGCCGCTGAACTGAACCCGATCCAGACGTCCCCCTGGTACTCCGTCATCCACCCGGCACCGGCGTTGTGGGGGCCCCAGTCGCCCGAGCGCACCCACGGTGGCTCGAAGGGACGCCCCGCTCCGGCGGAGATGAGCTTCTCCCAGCGGTTCTCCGCGCCGGCGCACGTCAACAGCGCGCATGGCCTCTCATTGACCCAGACCTGGGCGCCGGTCGTGTTGTTGACAGTCGACGCCACGAGGGTCTCGGCGTCGCCGTCGCCGTCGCGGTCCCACGTGGTCATCGAGAAGATCGCCTGGTTCGCGTCGTCGCCGAAACCGGGGTCGTTGATCTGGACCCAGGGCCTCGTCAACGGGTCGGCGTTCGCGAAGACGAGCGGCGGGGTCGGCGCGATGTCGGGGTTGGTGCTCGTTCCGATCGGGGATGTCACGAGCGTGCCGTCCAGGCACTCGAGCGCCCGGTAGCCGAGTTGATCGGTCGGGAGGCCCGTCAGGTTGACCTGACCGAACGTCTCGCCGTCGGCCGAGAAGAGAATGCGTGGGGCGATTCCGTTCGTCGTGACGAACAGGCGGCCGTCGCAGACCGTCATGGCGCGGTAGCCGAAGTCCTTCGGGAGGCTGGGCAATATGCCGAACAGTGGCACGAGCGGTGACCGGTACACCCGGGTCCAGTGGCCCTCGCTGCCGTCAGCGCCGCCGAAGTCGTACCGCCAGATTTCCGCGCGCCAGCGCTCGAGAACCTCTGGTGGTGATGTCGTGAGCGCACTCGACCTCGGGATCGTCCCGGTACCCACGAACAGCGCACCGTCGTAGTAGGCCATCGACCAGGCGAAGACCTGGAACTCGTTGCCGATGCCGCTCGGGACCAGCCCGGCGTCGCCGTCGACGATGTCGGTGAAACCACCGGTCGCCAGGGGCGTGAAGTCCCCGGGGCCGAGGGGGCCCTCCTCCGCGCCGCTCGTGGTGGCGCTCGCGAGGCCGACGGCCATCAGAGCCAGCACCGTGAGTGCGACCGGAAGCGAGGCTGATCTCGGCCGTAGCATGTGCCCTCCCAGAGCCATATGACCACTGTCCCGTACCCAGCGCCACGCTAGCCGACCGTCGTCGGGGGCTGCCAGAGGACCCGGCCGGTCCGCTAGGAGTCCTGTACGCCGCGCCAGGCCAACGTCCCGCCGTCGACGGTGACGCAGTTGCCCGTCATGAAGCTCGCGGCCTCGCTGGCGAGGAACAGGACGACCTCCGCGATCTCCTCGACGCGACCCAGCCGGTGGATCAGGTGGGTGTCGATCATCTGCCGCATCAGGTAGTCCCGCTGATCGTCGGGCGCGCTGTCGTAGTACTCCGAGACCATCGGCGTGTCGGTGTTCCCCGGCGAGTAGCACACGACCCGGATCGACTTCGGCGCGAGCTCCAGCGCCATCCCCCGGGTGAGCTGGATGACCCCCGCCTTCGACGGTCCGTAGGCCGACCCCATCGGATAGCCGACCATTCCGCCGATCGACGCGGCGTTGACGATCACGCCGCCGCCGGCTGCCTCCAGGAGCGGGACGGCGTACTTGGAACACATCCACGTCCCCTTCAGGTTCACGTCGATCACGCGGGTCCACGCGTCGTCGTCGAGCTCGTAGCTCGCCGCCTTCTCCGTGAGCTTGGTCTCGTGGATGCCGGCGTTGTTGTGCAGGACGTCCAGGCGGCCGTATTCGTCGGCGACCGCTGCCATGAGTGCGCGGACGCTGTCCGGGTCCGCCACATCGGTCTCGACGTGGAGGCACGAACCGCCGTCGGACCGGATCTCTGAGGCAAGTGCGGCGCCGAGCTCGGCGGAGAGTTCGGCGAGCACGACCGAAGCGCCCTCCTGTGCGAAGGCCAGTGCCGCGGCGCGACCGATCCCCTGTCCGGAACCCGTGACCGCGACGATCTTCCCGTCGAAACGCCCCATCTCATCCCCCGTCTCCGCGCCGCCCTCGGCGGCGGCTGTCGTGGCCGCCGACGTTAGTCGTCCGGTCACGGGAGTCGATTCGTCCTAGTGTCGGGTGGGTGGGAACACCGGATGATCTCGCTCCCCCGTCTCCGTACCGGTGCCCTGTCTGTGAGACCGACGTTCACGAGTGGGACGGCGGTCCAGCGGGGTCGACCGCAGCGGTGTGCCCGCACTGTGGGGCGGTGGTGCGCCACCGGCACCTCGCTCTGATCCTGGACCGGCTGGCGCCAGTCGTCTCCACGGCAAACGTCGCGCTCGAGTTCGGTCCGACGAAGATCGGCAGGCGGCTGTTGGAGCGGTACGTCGACGATCGCTACCTTGCCACCGACATCGGTCGGCACCGCGATGTGGACTTCCGTTCGGACGCGTGCCGGATGGGCCTGCGCGACGGCGCCGTGGACGTGATCGTCTCGTTCCACGTCCTCGAGCACATCCCCGACGACCGGACGGCCATCGCGGAGATGGCGAGGATCCTCTCGCCCGGTGGGGTCGCGTTGATCCAGGTCCCCTGGCGACGTGATCGTCCGACCGACGAGGATCCGACGGCGCCGCCCGAGGAACGCAGGCGCCGTTTCGGCTTCCCCGAGCACCTCCGGTTCTACGGCACCGACCTCGAGGACCGGTTGCGTGAGGGCGGTCTCGTGGTGCGCCGCTGGGATGCGGGCGCCTACCTGCCAGCGGACGTGGTCGAGCGGGCAGGTCTGCCTCCCGAGTCACCGTTATGGGTGTGCAGGCCGGCGAGGCGGCACGTTCCGGCGGTGACGACGTCTGGATCCTCCGGTCCGGGGGTGCGTTGGGACCGCCGGGCGTCGCGGTGGGTCCGGCATCGGGTCGCGCTTGTGGCTGAGCGTGCGAAGGCGGCGCTGACGGCGCGGGTCCGGGTTGCGCTGGGTCGACTGCGTTCGTACACCCGCACGTCGCCAACGGGAGGGCTCCGTGAGCATTGAGGACTTCACGATCGCCGTGTCCGACGAGGTGATCGACGATCTCCGTCGTCGCCTCGAGGCCACCCGCTGGCCGGTGGACTTCGCCAACGACGACTGGCGCTACGGGGTCGCGCGCGGATACCTCGAAGAGCTTGTCGCCTACTGGCTCGACGGATACGACTGGCGGGTCCACGAGGCGGCGATGAACGCCTACTCCCACCACCGGACCGTGATCGACGGGATTCCCGTGCACTTCATCCGCGAGCCCGGCGTCGGCCCGAACCCGAAGCCGCTCATCCTCTCGCACGGATGGCCCTGGACGTTCTGGGACTTCCAGAAGGTCATCGGCCCGCTCGCCGATCCCGGCGCGCACGGTGGCGACCCCGCGGACGCGTTCGACGTGATCGTTCCGTCGCTGCCGGGGTTCGGGTTCTCCACGCCGCTCACCGAACCCGGTGTCGACTGGATGCGTACCGCTGAGCTGTGGGACACGTTGATGCGCGACGTGCTGGGGTACGACCGGTATGCCGCCTACGGCGGCGACTGGGGTGGGCTGATCACCGCCCAGCTCGGCCATGTCCATCCCGACCACGTCTACGGCGTGCACCTCGGCGTGTGTTGCCCGATGACGTTGTTCGAGAAGGGCCTGCCGACCGAGGACGAGTACGCGGACCACGAGAAGCACCGTTTCCACCACACCGCGCAACGGATGGCAGCTGTTGCGACCAGCCACCTCGTGGTCCAGAGCGACGACCCTCAGACCCTCGCCTATGGACTGCACGACTCGCCGGTCGGTTCGCTCGCGTGGATCCTCGAGCGCCGCACCCACTGGAGCGATTCAGGCGGCGACCCCGAGGCCCGATTCTCCAAGGACGACCTCATCACGACCGCGATGCTGTACTGGGTCACCGACTCGATGGTCACGTCCATGCGGTACTACTGGGAGGCTCAACACAACCTGTGGCAGCCGTCGCATGACCGCGAGCCCGTCGTCGAGGCGCCGACGGCGATCACCCTGTGGCCCCAGGAGCTGATGTTGATGCCGGAGGCGCTGATGCGCAGCTTCTACAACCTGACGCGTCTGACTGAGATGCCCTCCGGAGGGCACTTCCACCCGATGGAGGAGCCCGAACTGCTGATGGGCGACATTCGGGCGTTCTTCCGGGACCTCAGCTGAGTCACGGAGCCGGGGAGGGTGTGCCCGTGCCTCAGAAGGACCGGGGCATGCCCATCGACATGGCGATCTGATTCCGGGCCATCTCGTTGGTGATGGGCGCAATCCGGAAGATGCGGACATCGCGCCAGTACCGCTGAGCCTGGGTCTCGGCCGAGTAGCCCATGCCGCCGAGGATCTGGAAGTACGTGTCGGCAGCGGTGAAGGCCTCCTCCGAGGCGACGACCTTCGCCATGTTCGCCTCGGTCCCGCACGGCAGGCCCTCCTGTTGCATCCACGCGGCGCGGTAGGTGAGCATCTCGGACTTGGCCTGCCCCATGGCCATGTTGGCGAGGTGATGCTGCATCGCCTGGTACGAGCCGATCGGGTTGCCGAAGGCGTGGCGGTCGAGAAGGTACTGCCGCGCCTCCTCGATGCATCCGTCGATGATTCCGGTGCACAGCGCAGCGAGCATGATCCGCTCGTTGTTGAGCGAGGTGAGCATCTGGTACCACCCGCGACCCACCTCACCGATCACGAGATGGTCGGGGACGAACACGTCGTCGAGGAACACCTCGCACGAGCTCATGCAGCGGAGGCCGACCTTGTCGATCGGCCGGGCCGTGTAGCCCTCTGTGCCCGTCGGGACGAGGAACGACGTCAGGCCCCGTGAGGGCTTGTCCTCGTCGGAGGTCCTCGCCAGCAGGACCAGGTAGTCGGCCGTGTCGGCCATCGTCGTCCAGATCTTCTGACCGGTGATCGACCAGCCGCCGTCCACCCGGCGGGCGCGTGTGCGCATCGCGCCGAGCACGTCGGTGCCTCCGCCCGGTTCGGTTACTGCGATGCCGAGGCGGTTCTCGCCGCGCGCGAGCCGGGGGAGGATCTCGGCGCGGGCCTCGTCACCCGCGTACTCGGCGACGGTCTTCGCGCAGAACGAGGAGGTACCCCAGATCCAGGTGAGCCCGGAGAGGTTCTTCGCGAGCCCGCGCGCGAGGAGCATCTGGGTGGTGATGTCGGCCCCCCCGCCGCCGTACTCCTCGGGGAGGCTCAGGGCGTGGAACCCGGCCTCGCCCATCTTGTCCCACATGGCCTGGGGGAACTCGTGCTCCCTGCGCTCGAGCTCGAGCGCGACGTCCTTGGGGAACTCCCGGTCCACCCAGTCGTGGACCATGTCGAAGAACATCTGCTGCTCGTCGTCGAGTTGGAAATCCATCGTCGAAGCGTGTCACGTCCCAACGGCGGCTGCACCAGCCGATGGCGCCCTGCGTCAGGCAGGCGCCGCCGCACGCATGCGGGCGGAGTAGCGCGTGTGTGAGGTGAGGGCGATGACGACGACGGCGATGCCGACACCCTGGCCGGTCGTGATCGACTGATCCAGGAAGGCCCATGCCATGAGCGCGGCGCCGACCGGTACGAACAGCTGGAAGACGCCCAGCACGGCGAGCGGAAGACGGCCGTTCGCGAAGTTGATGAACATGTGTCCGAATCCGACGATGAAGCCGAGCGCGGTCATGCGGAGCCATTCCTCGCCGTCGGGTGGGACCACGTCCTGTCCGGAGATCAGCGCGATGGGAGCGATGGTGAGTCCCGCCCAGAACAGCAGACCGGTCATGAAGACGTCGGTGTCGAGCGTCGCGCGCGCCCGCTTGCCGAAGATGAAGTAGCCCGCTGACACGACGGTGGCTCCAGCAGCTATCAGGTCACCGCGGATGTCCGCCGTCCCTCCGGAGTCGGCCGACAGCACCATGACGGTCGCGCCGCCCAGTGCGAGGGCGATCCACCCGAGATCCGGCACGCCGATCCGTTCGGAGAACATGAAGCGGGCCGCGATGACGAGCGGCAACGGCTGCATCACCGTGATCAGGGTTGCGTTGGCGACCGAGGTCAACTGGACAGCGCTGAAGTAGAGGGCCGTCGCCCCTCCGAAGCAGATCCCCGCGCGGGCGGTGAGCCGCAGCAGAGTCCAGCTATGGCGGTGTCGGCCAGCCGTGATGGCTGCGAAGACGACCGCCGGGATCCAGAGGCGCCACAAGGAGACAGCGAGCCCCTCGAGGCTCGCTCCGGCGACGAGCACAGGTGTGGCCGACGCAAGGGTCATGCCGACGGCGAGGGCGCCGACGCTGATGGCGGCCGCGCGTGCGTCGACGACGGCGGCCTTCGGTTGCATCGGCCCCTTCGGGGTCTGGTCGGCGGCCGTCACCGCCCACGACACTAGCTGTCTGATCGAGACACTTCGCCGGACTTCTGTGCGTGCGTCAGTCGAGCTGTGTGGAGAAGGCGGTCAGTATGTCCGTGGCCACGGCGGCGCCTTCGTCGGCGCCCATCCACTCCTCGAGCTCCTCGGCCGTGTCGGCCAGTCCCGCGGGTCCGAAGGATGGCGAAACGTTGATGGAGATGATGTTGGTCCCGTCGTGGGCGATTGCCTGATACACGTTGGCTGTGGAATGGCCGTTGTCCCGGTCGACGAAGCTGCGGAAGTAGGCGGCCAGTACCGTCCGACCGGCGAGCTCGTCGGAGCCGATCTCCTCGACCAGGTCCGGGTTGTCGATGTGGATGAGGGGAAGGAGGCTGCGGATGTTCGAGCGTTGCCCCTCGCCCGGCTCTGACGCGAGATCGAAGCAGATGAAGGGATCGCAGTCCTGGAAGGTCACGCGGGCCGACAAGGCGACCGGCCCGGCGGGGTTCTCCTCGACGTACTCGACGCGGGCGTTGCCGAACTCGGTGACCGTCGGGTTCTGGAGTGTGTAGCCCTCCACCTCGATGCCGACGAGCCGTTCGAAGTCGACGTCGGTCCACGCCTCGCCCGAGGTGTCCTGCCCGGTGCTCTCACCTGATGCGCCTTCGGAGGAACCGTCACGACCACCACCGTCGTCGCTGCATGCGCCTGCGACGAGGAGGGCGAGGATCGCCACGAAGAGGGCGACCGTGGACCGGGTATCGAGCCGCTTCACCACCATGGCCGTGGAAACTAGCCCCGCCGTCGGGCGGACGCGAGTCGTGGCGGGAGCCGTCGATCCACCGGGGCGGCGCTGCGATCGCACGCTCGGGTCACGAGAGAGTTACACAATGAAAAAGCGAACCCTCATGTTCCTGGCAGCGCTCCTGGCACTCGTCCCGCTGGCCCTCTCGCTCGGCCTGGACGCGTTCGGGTGAGAATCCATGACGCGCCACGCCTGATGATGCCGGCCGCGCTGCTCGGTGGGTTGAACGCCGTGCTGGTGGTTCTCTTCGTCAGCTCGTAGCGGCTTCGGGCCGCGGTGGCCTTCCGTTGAGGATCGCGGATATCGACGCGAGGGAGAAGACCGACAGCGCCGGGAGGTAGCGCTTCAGCGGGTCCCCGACCTTGATGTGCATGCCGACGGCGCCGGCCATGAACATGGCGAGGCCGATCGAAGCGGGCCGGACCAGCCGCGGCGCGGCGTGCCCGGCCAGGAGCAGGCCGGCGAGAGTCACCTTCGCGGCGCCGACCGCGTACATCGTGTTCTCGGAGAGCCCGTACTCCTCGAACTCCTCCTTCATGTTCTTCGCGTCCCCACCTCGATAGCCGGTGTCCTTGTCGAATCGGTTGAACCACACGTTCAGAATCCAGAGCGCAGCTGCTGTCTGCGCCAGCTTGCCGATCACCTTCATGAGTTCTTGGCCCTCCGGTGGATGCTTGGCGCGACTCTACGGGATGGCGTCCGAAGCCCGTGCGTCGGAGGCGGGACCGTGAACGGGCAGGGCGGCGTCAAAAACGCATATCCAAGGTGGAACTGGATCAGCCCATCCCGATCCTAGATGTCAAGCCATCGACGGCTCGACGGCAGGTCGCGTCACGCGGGCACCCGAGGGCTGTAGCCGACGTTTCGCTGTGGACTCACCTGCCAGGACCCGGATGGGAACTGGCTGTTGGCCAACACGGCGCCAGCATCTGATCCGTAGCCGGCATCGCGGCCTGGCGCCGAGCGCGTTCTTCGTCGGCGAAGGTTCCAGCACGGTCAGGGTCGGGACTGCGGAGCCCGCTGGAGGTGTTCAGCGAGGCGCAGAGCGAAGGCCGTGATGGTCATGGTCGGGGGACTGAAAGTCCCGCGACAGAAGACCGAGGCGCCCGCGACGAACAGATTGTCGACGCCGTGGACCCGGCAGTCCCCGTCGGTCACACCGTCACGGGGCGAGGTGCTCATCCGCGTCGTGCCCATGTGATGCCAGTACGTCGATCCCCGCTCGCTGAGGACCTCCAGAGAGGTCGGCTCGGCACGGATCCGGGTGGCCCCGACCGCTTCGAGGTACCGCAGCGCCTGGTGCTGGCCCACCTCGAGGGTGCGGGCGTCCACGTCATCGAGCCGCCAGTCGATGGCCGCCCGGCGACGGCCCAGGCGGTCACGGTCGTCCACGAGCACGACACGGGAGGAGCGATTCGGCGCCTGCTCGATGCGGTGATTGAGGACGAACTCGCGCCCGGCGCCGAGATGGTGCACGAGCGAGCGTGCCGCGTTCAGAGGGTCGCCGGCGGCACGAGCTGCTGCGCCGGCGACGGTGCGGGCCGAGCGGCGCCCGTCACGTGAAGCCAGCTGGGATATGGCCCGTCCCCCTGTCGTCGTCGCCTCAAGAGGTATGAGACGACAGAAGTACTGAAAACAGCCGGCCTGGTCCGTTATCGCTCGCGGGGCGGTGAGACACGTGGTGAAGCCGCTCGGGGCGACAGCGGGCATCACGAGGTGCCTCGGCACGTTCCCGTCGAAGCGGACCCGCCCCGACTCGAGGTGTGGATGGTCCGCGAGACAGCGGCCGAGGAGGCCCGATCGGTTACCGATCCCACCCGCAGACACGTCATCGGAGTCCAGCAGCAGTCGGGCGTTCTCCACGGCCCCGCACGCCAGGACGTACCGGCGGGCGCGCACCGTGAATGGACGGCCGCTGGCCGTCCCGACGTCGAGGCCACCGACATGATCCCCGCCGGGGTCGAGGCGGATCTTCGTCGCCACGGCGTTGAGCAGGACCTTCAGTCGCCCTGCGTCGGCGAGACGCCGGCCGAGGATGTCCGGGAACGACCGCTTCCCAACAGGGAGGATCGCGAAGAGATCCGTCCCGGCGAGCTCCGCCCGGATCGGCGCTGGCGGGAGCCCGACGCCGGCTAGTCGTCGTTCGACGGAGAAGTCTGCGCGTGTGAAGCCGAGCAGAGCGATCGCCTCGTCGATCCAGGGCGCGATGTCGTCGTGGGTGATCGGCCAGCTGGCGAGCGGTTGTCCCGGCACCGGCGCGAAGTCTCTGTCCGTGACCGGTCGGCAGAACCCTCCGTACTCCCAGGTCGTGCCGCCGAAACGGTGGCTGCGGCACTCACTGACGTGGTGGTAGGGCATGCCGACGTTGGTCGCGTCGAACAGTTCGGTCGTCCACGGTTCGGGTACAAGGTCGCCGGCCTCGAGCAGGAGTGTGTCGTGGCCGGTCTCGGCGAGTCGGACGGAGAGCACGATGCCCGCGGCACCTGCACCGACGACGCACACGTCCGTGTCGATGACCCGGCCCCCGTCGAGTTCCCGGGCGTCGCCGAACTGATCGGCGTGTGTCACCGGCCTCGGGGGACCGCGCGTCGCAGAACCTCGAGCGGGTCCCGGACAAGATGATCGACCTCTTGCAAGAGGCGCCTCGGTGTGGAGGCGACCGTCTGCCGCCGCCAGGTCGGGTACCTGGACGCGTACCGGGCCTCGTACCAGCGGAGGAGATCGGGACACGCCGCTTCGACGACGGCCCTGGTCCTCGTGCTCACGGGGCGAAAGACGCGGTGTGGGTCGATCCGGGTCGTGGAGACGTTCCCGCCGCCCCATGCCGTGATGTAGGTCTCGTCGAGAGCCGCCAATGTCCTGGCATCCTCTTCGATCTCGTCGAGATGCCGGCTCATCGTCCACGCGTCAAGCGTCAGCCGGGGAGCGACGGGCCGCAGGGCGTCGACAGCGACAGCGGGTTGCAGGACGACGTCCTCGTAGCACACGACCGCGTCGAAGCTCGCCCGGGCGGCGAAGGTCTCCTCGAGCCGGGCGAGCTTGGCGTCGATCGGGCCACCGTCGGATGCGTACGGCTTGCGGCACAGCGAGGCGACGGTCTGACACGGGTGACGTAGGACCAGCACCGTTCGATCGGGCCGGAACGAGCAGAGATGGTCGTCGAGTGTCCGATCGGCCGCCACGGTCGCCTTCGCGACGACACGACGGTCCGGCGGAAATACCCCGGCCGGCATCGCCACCTGCCCGCAGAACACATCGGGTACCGCGAGCGTGGTGTGGTCCTGGGACAGCAACACCACGACCAGCGTGGCGCCGCTCGATTGCATGCCGAACACGAGCAGGCGCTCGTTCTCCGCTCCCACAGCGCGATCGTACGCGGCTGGCGGAGGGACCCCTCCCGACCTGCCGTTCGGACTCCGTGACTGCGGCGAGACGCTGCTCGTTCTTCGCGCCGAGATCGGGAAGCCGATCGACCGCACGGACGCCGCCGTCGTCATCGGCCAGGAGCCGGTGGCCGACGGGCCGTGTGCCTCGTGGAGCTGATGGGACTCTCTCGAAAAACCCACTCTCGGGGCCTGACGGCAAGCCCGGAGGACGAGTCGACGACTGGGCAGCGTCGGCTGCGGTCGGGACGGATGAGGATCGAACCATTGGCCCGCTCGAAGACCCACGGTTGGGTGTTGCGTAACTGAGGTCAACGGCCTATCGACCGATGGGCAAGAAGGCGAAGCGAATCCCTGCCGTTTCTGGACGCGCTTCGCACGCCGCACAGGGCTCCGGGCGGGGACGGCGTTCCCAGGCACCTGGACCGCCTCGCCCCCGAGCGGCACTCTCGGGGCAGTGTCCCCGGCACGCCGCGTTGCTGTTTCGCCAGCCCTTCGGGCCCGCGGAACACACCTGGGACGGACGGGCAGCTGCCCGAGTCGGCTATGGCCCTGAAACTGCTGGAGTCTCGACAGCGACGAGGCGCAGCGACGCAGTTCAGGGCAATACGACGAGCTTTCCGGTGGCGCGGCCGGCTTCCATGTCGGCGTGGGCTTGGGCGATCTCGTCAAGTCGGTAGGTGTGGTGGATCGGGACGTGGGCCTCACCGGCGGCCACGGCGTCGAGGAACTCCTGAAGCACTGCCGGTGGGAGGTCGCTGGCGTCGCCTCCATAGGCGGTGAGACGCACCCCCCGGGGCAGGTAGTCGATCGGGTAGAAGTCGGGGACGGTCCACTGGTTGGAGAGCATGCCGGTGAAGCACACCACTCCGTGGACGCGTGTGGCCCGGAGCGTGTCCGGCAACGTCGACGTGCCGACCAGTTCCAAAGCGGTATCGACTCCTCCGGGGACGATGCGCCGGACCTTGGAGGCCACGTCGCCGTCGTCGATCAGCGGATGCTGGACACCGATCGCGTGCAGGGCTTCGATCCGATCGGGGTTACGGGTCGTGGCCAGCACAGTCATGCCGAGTCGCTGCGCAAGCACGGCGGTGGCCATCCCGACCGAGGAGGTGCCACCTCGAATCAGGATCGACTGGCCCGATTTCGCGTCCAGCCCGACGGTGAGCGAACCGTGTGCAGTCTGCAGCATCTCGGGCACGGCACCGAGCGTTGCCCAGTCGAGGTCGCTGGTGAACGGAACGGTCTGTTGAACCGGGACGCAGGTGTACTCGGCGTATCCGCCGTCGAAGGTTCGACCCATTCCGCCCATCAGTGCAGCGACCTGGTCACCGGGTTCGAGCTCGCCTCCGGGACAGTCGACGACGACGCCGGTCGCCTCGATCCCGAGCACGCGGGGGAAGACGACACCTTCGGCCATGCCGAGCCGCGTGTGGAGTTCGGAGCGGTTCAGTCCGAACGCCTTGACTTCGATCAACACCTGCCCGGGGACTGGCGCGTTCACGGGTACGTCGCGGATCTGCAAGGCCTCGGGTGGTCCAGGTGCGTCGAGCACGACAGCGCGCATCGAAGCCGGAACCTCGTTCATCGTGTCCCCTGTTCGTCGGCGAGGTGGTGTCGCACAGCCCGAAGGGTCGCGGCGAAGGCGGCGAGTTCTTCGGGTGGCACTGCGGCTCCGAGCCTGCACTCGAGTTCGTGCTCGAACGACAGGCGAGCGGCGGCGAGTCGGCGACGTCCCGCTCTCGTCAGCTTGAGCACCGACGAGCGGGCGTCGGCGGGATTCGGCGTGCGATCGCACCAGCGCGCCGCCTGGATGCGGTCGATCAGCTTGCTGGTGCCCCCGACCGTGATCGACAGCGCCTGGGCGATGTCGGCGACGCGGCACTCGGGAACCCGATCGATGACCTGAATCGGCTCGAACCACGACAGCGGCAGGTCGTGATCTAGTGGTGCGTCGTTGAAATAGCAAGGTGGGTTATGGTGGCAGTATGCCGGTGATGGTTGCTGCTGCGTTGAAGGTCTCCGACGCCGATCGGGTTGCGTTGGAGCGGATGTCTCGGTCGTCGTCGTTGCCGCACCGTCG
>JAVJTC010000023.1 GCA_040219085.1 Acidimicrobiales bacterium | reverse complement strand
CACCGCGGCATCGGCCAACCCCGTGCTGTCCACCCTGGTGACCGCCGTGATGGAGGCCGACCTCGTCGACACCCTCAACAGCGAAGGCCCGTTCACCATCTTCGCCCCCACCAACGACGCCTTCGACGCCCTCCCCGACGGGGCACTCGACGCCGCTCTGGCCGACGTCGACCTCCTGACGACGATCCTCACCAACCACGTCGTCATCGGCGAGAGCTTCTCCAGCTCTGACCTCGCCGAGCTGGGAATGGTGGAGACCGCCGCCGAGGGCGTGCTCACCTTCACCGTCGACGGTGACACCCTGGTGATCAACGACGGCGTCGCCACCGTCGGGTGCGCCGACGTGCCGACCGCGAACGCGACGGTCCACATCATCGACGGCGTCCTACTTCCCTCCTGACCCCGACCCCGACCCGTGGATCCCGCCGGACATGTCCGGCGGGATCTGCGCGTCACGGCCAGACCCAGGGTCGTCTCGGGGACGAATCAGGGTCTTCCCCGATGTCACACACCGGGTAGGGGGCAGATGATGAACTCATGGACACGACCACACACCCACCGCCTCCGCCCCAGGTGCCCGCCGCGGCTCCCGGTCCCGGTCCGCGCCGCCTGCGCCGCGGGACCGACAAGAAGATCGCGGGCGTCTGCGACGGACTCGGCCGGCACTTCGGCATCGACCCGACGATCATCCGGATCCTCTTCGTCGCAGCCGCCGTCCTCGGAGGATCGGGCGTCCTGCTCTATCTGATCGCCTGGCTGGTGATGCCCGCGGCGGACTCCCCGGCCGACCAGGGGATGGAACTCGGCAGCGGCTCCCAGAACGCCGCCGGCCTCGTGGCGTTGATCCTCGGCGCCGTGCTCCTGTTCTGGATCGTCGGCCCCGGACCGATGTGGGGGCTGACGATCCCCCTCCTCCTCATCGGTGTGGGGATCGCGATCCTCGTCCGCGACCCCGACCGTGACGAGACGCCGCCGGCACCCCCCTTGCCGCCCTCGCCTCCGGAAGGGCCGCCGCCGGAACCGCCCCCGCCCGACGAACTACCACCCCCGCCGCCGACCGCGCCCCCGGAGTCCTACGTGCCGGCCGCCCCGGAGGAGCCGGAGCCGGTCCGCGACGACTCGACGGTCATCACCCCACTCGTGTTGTCCCTGCTCCTGCTCGGCGGCGGGATCTCCCTCGCACTGCACCTCGCCGACTGGGTCGACGTGTCCGCGCTCGCCGTCGTCAGCGGCGGCCTCGTGATCATCGGCGCGGGGCTGATCGCCTCGGCGTTCACCGGTCGGGCCAGGGGCCTCGTGCCACTCGGAATCCTGTTCGCCCTCGCCATTCCGGTGACCGCGGCGGTGGAGCCGGCCATACGCGACGGCGTCGGTGACCGCGAGTACGTCGTGACCGACTTCGACGATCTCGAGCGGCGCTACGAACTGGGCATCGGTGACCTGGTCGTCGATCTCTCCGGGCTCGACTTCGACGGGGAAACCGTGCGGATCGACGTCGATCTCTCGATCGGGAACGCAGAGGTGACAGTCCCGCCGGACGTGGACGTCCGCCTCACCAGCGACGTCGACCTCGGCCGGATCGAGGTGTTCGGCGTGGAGGAGGACGGGGTGAGCAACGAGATCGACGGGACCTACGACGCCGTCGGCGAGCGCAGGGGGTTGATCGTGCTCGACCTCGAGGTCGACCTGGGTAACGCGGAGGTTCAGCGATGAGCACCACGGCCGCCACCACGACGAAGCGACGGATCCGCTCGGTCCCCCTCGTGTTCGGAGTTCTGTTCGTCGCACTCGGCTACGTCGGGATCATCGCGGCGAGCGATGTCGACGATGCGGGTGTGTGGATGTGGCCCGCGGCACTGGTGGCAGTGGGCGTGGCCGGCTTGTTCACCACCGTTCGCACGGCGATCATCCGCCGGCGCCGAGAGCGCGGCCCCACGGTGGGCGGCGACGTCGACGTCTCCATCGGCGACAATCCTTCGGGGGACGACCCGGAGGACGCTGATGGACCGCCCGACGACTGGACCTGACCGAGAACCGGAGCCCCGCAAGGGGGCTGCGACCAAAGTCATCGTCGACCGCGTGCGCCCAGACCGGCTCGCCGACTTCGAACGGTGGGAGAACGACATCAACACGGCCGTCGCACGCTTCGACGGCTACCTCGGTGCGGAGGTCTTCCCACCCCGTGGCGGCGACGACTTCGAGTACGTCACCGTCATCCACTTCGACACGCCGGAGCACCTCGAGGACTGGGAGAACTCCGAGGAGTGCCACGGTTGGCTCGCGGCGGCCGAGGACTTCATCGAACGGACCGAGACCCGCACGGCCCAGGGAATCGAACTCTGGTTCTCTCTGCCCCGACGTCAGGGGACCGGCCACCCGCCGCTGTGGAAGAGCGTGCTGGTGTCCTCCGTCGCCGTCTACGCGCTGCTGCTCGGCCTCGACGAGGTCCTCGCGCCCCTCATCGACGGCCTCCCCGACCGCCTATCTCTCGCAATCTCGGTGCTCGTGCTCTCGGCGCTGCTCACCTGGCCCGTGCTCCCGTATCTCACACGGACACTGTCCGGCTGGCTCTACTCGACGGGCGAAGTCAAGGACCGGCGGTAGGCGACTGGTTACCCTCAGGTAAGGACCCGACCATCTGGTACCGGTCGACCCTGGGGGTCGGCTAGCTTGGGCTCTCGCGTACCGCCCGCCACCTGTAGGGCCCGGCGCTGCGCCGCCCGCCCCGATGAGGTCGAATCGAGAGGAACGCCGTGCTTCGCCGCCTTGGTGAGTTGTGTCATCGCCGCCGCATGACCGTCGTCATCGCATGGATCGCCGCTGTCGTGGTCATCGGCGGGATCTCGTCCGCCGCCGGTAGCGCGTTCCGCAGCGAGTTCAGCCTGCCCGACGTCGAGAGCCAGCGCGGTTTCGAGATCTTCGAGGACCGCTTCGGCGGTGACGGTTCGGGCCAGACGGGACAGATCGTCTTCGAGGCCGAACAGGGCGTCGAGGACCCGGCCGTGCGGTCGGCGATGGTCAACTACCTGGCCGAGGTCGACGAGATCGACGACGTCATCGTGCGCAGCCCCTACGAGGACGACAACGAGACCCAGATCTCCGCGGACGGCACCATCGCCTTCGCCGAGATCGAGATCCCCCGGGACGCGAGCGTGGAGACCGGCGCAGACATCGGCGCCGAGATGGACGAACTCGCCCCTGAACTCGACGGGCTTCGGGTGGAGATCGGCGGCGTGATCTTCGCTGAGTTCGAACCCCCCGAGACCGAGTTCATCGGACTCGCCTTCGCGATCTTCGTCCTGTTGATCGGCTTCGGCTCGGTCCTCGCAATGGGCCTGCCGATCGGCACGGCCATCGGCGGCATCGGCGCCGGCGTCGGCATCGTCACGATCCTGTCGAACGTCGTGGAGATGCCCGACTTCACGAGCCTCATCGCGATCATGATCGGTCTCGGCGTCGGGATCGACTACGCCTTGTTCATCGTCACCCGGTTCCGTGAGGAACTCCATCGCGGCCGGGATCCCGAGACCGCGACGGGCATCGCGATCGACACCGCCGGGCGGGCGGTGCTCTTCGCGGGGACCACCGTGATCATCTCGCTGCTGGGCATGCTCCTCATGGGCGTGCAGTTCGTCCGGGGACTCGGGATCGGCGCGTCGATCACCGTCGCCGCAACCATGGTCGCCTCGATCACGCTTCTACCCGCTGTGCTCGGCTTCGTCGGGCCCCGCGTCGAGGTGACGCGCTACCGCGGCATCGTCGCCGCAGCCATCGTCGCCGCCGCGTTGTTCACCCTCGGAATCGGGGCCGACCCGGCCACCGTGACCGGACCCATCCTGCTGCTCGCAGTGGCCGTGATGGTGATCGGTTCGTTCCGCGGGCCCCTGCGCAGGACGCTCCCGCAACGCAAGCCGAAGCCCATCGAGCAGACCGTCCCCTACCGGTGGAGCCGTTGGATCCAGCGCAACCCCTGGCCGGCGGTTCTGGGCGGTCTCGTCGTTCTCGTGCTGTTGGCCCTTCCCGTGCTCGGGCTACGCCTCGGCTTCGCCGACGAGGGGAACTTCTCCGAGGACACGACCACACGCCAGGCCTACGACCTCATCTCCGAGGGGTTCGGACCCGGCACGAACGGGCCGCTACTCGTGGTGGCTGAACTCCCGGCCGGCGGCGACGACGCGGTGCTGGATCGCATCACGGCCGGCCTCGCCTCGACCGACGGGATCGACCGCTTCAGCGAGCCGATCGTCAGCGACGACGGCGACGGTGTGTTCTGGAGGGTCATTCCCGAGACCTCCCCCCAGGACGAGGACACGACGGACCTCGTCAACACGTTGCGCGACGAGGTCATCCCCGCCGCAACCGATGGCTCTGCCGTGGAACCCGCCGTCACCGGATCCGTGGCGGTCGCCGTCGATTTCGCCACCTATCTCGGCGACCGCCTGCCGCTGTTCTTCGGCGTCGTGCTCGCGCTGTCGTTCATCTTGCTGATGGCCGTGTTCCGTTCGCTGCTCGTCCCGCTCAAAGCCGTTCTCATGAACCTGATCTCGATCGGTGCCGCCTACGGCGTGGTCGTGGCGGTGTTCCAGTGGGGATGGGGCGGCAGCATCTTGAACATCGAGCCGGCACCCGTCGAGTCCTGGTTGCCGATGATGATGTTCGCGATCGTCTTCGGGCTCTCCATGGACTACGAGGTGTTCCTGCTGTCGCGGGTGAAGGAGGAGTACGACCGCACCGGCGACAACGCGGGCGCCGTCGCGGACGGCCTCGCCGCGACCGCCCGGGTGATCACCGCCGCCGCGGCGATCATGGTCGTGGTCTTCGGCAGCTTCATGTTGGAGACCGACCGTGGAGTGAAGATGTTCGGCCTCGGTCTCGCCGTGGCCGTGGCGCTCGACGCGACGATCGTGCGCATGCTCCTGGTGCCCGCCACGATGGAACTCCTCGGTGACAGGAACTGGTGGCTGCCGCGCTGGCTCGACCGGCTCATCCCGAAGATCGACGTCGAGGGTGGCGGCGACGAACCCGACGGCGACGGGGAACCGGGCGGCGGGGCAGACAGGCGCGAGCGGGTCCCCGCGGGGGTCTGAACCCATCGCCGTATCGAGGACGGGTCGGTGAACGCCGACCCGTCCGGTCTCCGCCTCGCGAGCCCCGAAGGCCGTTGGGTCGTCGCGGCGATGGTGCTGGGTTCGGGCGTCACCTTCCTCAACTCGACGGTCGTCAACGTCGCCCTGCCGTCCATCGCCGAGGACCTCGACACCGACCTCGCGGGCCTGCAGTGGGTCACCAACGGGTACCTGTTGACGCTCGCGGCGCTGATCCTCGTCGGCGGCTCTGCCGGCGATATCTACGGCCGCAAGCGGATGTTCCTGTACGGGATGGGCCTGCTGTGCGCGGGGTCGGTTCTCGGCGGCGTCGCCCCGGAACTGTGGGTGGTCGTCGCGGGTCGACTCCTGCAGGGCGTCGGCGCCTCGCTGATGGTGCCCGCGAGCCTGGCGATCGTGGACGCCGCCTTCCATCCCGACGACAAGGGCGCGGCCATCGGCGCCTGGGCGTCGGGTTCGGCGCTGTCGACCGCCACGGGGCCCCTTCTCGGTGGTGTCCTGATCGAGGCGCTGAACTGGCGGGTCGTCTTCTTCATCTCACTGCCGCTGGCCGTCGTGGCCACCTGGGCCACCTGGCGCCACGTCCCGGAGTCCCGTGACCCGCGGGCCCGCACGCTCGACCTGCGCGGGGGCGGTCTCGCCGTGATCGCGGTGTCCGGCATCACCTACGCCCTCGTCCAGGCCCCCACCGACGGCTGGGGCGACGGCCCGGTGGTGCTCACCGCGACCATCGGCGTGCTCGCAATCGCGATGTTCGTCGTCGCCGAGCGGGCATCGGGCGACCCGATGCTCCCGTTCCGGCTGTTCTCGTCACGCCAGTTCTCGGGGGCGAACCTCTACACACTCGTCGTCTACCTCGCCCTCGGCGGTGCCTTCTTCTTCCTGACGATCCAACTCCAGACCGTCGTGGGGTGGAGCGCCACGGCCGCCGGAGCGGCCACCCTCCCGATGAGCTTCCTGACGATCATCGGGTCGCCCGTCGCCGGGAAGCTGTCCGCGCGCCATGGACCGCGCGTCCTTCTCGTGACCGGACCACTCGCGATGGCCGGTGGGCTTCTCCTGCTGAGCGCGATCGACGCCGACGCGTCCTATCTCACCGACGTCGTCCCCGGGGTGATCATCATGGGCGTCGGCCTCGCGACGATGGTCGCCCCGCTCACGGCCTCGGTTCTCGCCGCGGCCGCCGCCGACGACGTCGGCATCGCGTCCGCCGTCAACAACGCGGTGGCCCGGGTCGGCAGCCTGCTCGCCACGGCGCTGTTGCCCGCCGCGGCCGGCATCACCGGCGCGGTCGGTGGCGCGGAGTTCGCCCGGGGCTACGAACGCGCACTTCTCATCTCGGCGGTTCTGTGTGTGGTCGGCTCCGCCGTGGCCTGGATGACGATCACCCGATCCGTCGAGACCCACACGGCTCAACAAACGAGCGTGGCGTCGGGGTGTACCCAGGTCAGCGTGCCCGATCCGGCCGCCGCCACGGGCTGACCGGGCGACGCCGCTGACCGAGTCGAGCGGCCGAGACGCTACGCTCGGCGGTCCATACCGGGAGAGGTGGCCGAGTCCGGTCGAAGGCGCTCCCCTGCTAAGGGAGTAGGTGCCGAGAGGTGCCTCGTGGGTTCAAATCCCACCCTCTCCGCTCGACATCCCCCGAGGTCGGAACTCCGGTGGCGCGTCCCCAGGGTCCCACTAGGCTTCGGGGCTGTTCTGCGCTCGTAGCTCAAATGGATAGAGCATCTGACTACGGATCAGAAGGTTGGGGGTTCGAGTCCCTCCGAGCGCGCTACATATTCGCAGGTCAGAGCGTCGTTGGGTCCGGACCTGTCCAACGAGACCGCTCCGTGAGAACATGGTGAGAACATCCCTGTTCTGCTGCGAGGAAGGTCCTCGACCTTCCCAATGTGGAGGGTGGGAAGCTCCCATGGCGGTTGCTCGAGGAAGACGACGGGTAGCGGGACATACCCCTCGGCATGAGTTCGAGCCCCCATGGCACTTCCGTACTGATAATGGTACGGTATTGACAAGTCATTTCCGTACTGTTCTCGGTACGAAATTGGCAGACCTCCTCACATGACGCTTGCAGACACCTACCGGCGACAGCTTCGCGACCTGGCCTTCGATCAGTACGGCTACGTCACGACCCGCGACGCCGACGAACTCGATGTCCCGCCGGTCGAACTGCGCAAGCTCGCGGCGAGGGGTGGTCTCGAGCATGTCGGGCGGGGTGTCTACCGCTTCGAGGAGATCCCCAAGACGGCCTGCGACGAGTACATGGAGGCGGTCCTCCTCGTAGGTCGCGATGCGTACCTCACCCATGACGCCGTGCTCGCTCTCCACGACCTCGGCCTCGTCAACCCTCGCCGCATCCGAGTCGGCACGCCGCATCGAGTGCGCACTCAACTCCCCGACCGCGTCGAGATGATCCGTCGCGACCTCGACCCGGCCGACCTCACCCGGTTCGAGGGAGTCCCGACGACGACCGTGGCGCGGGCACTCGTCGACTGCAGGGACCTTGTCATGGGCGAGCGACTCGTCGACGCCGCCCAGGAGGCAGCGGAACGAGGTCTGCTCACGCGGCGCGAGGGCCGAGAGATCCTCGCGGACCTCGGGGCTTCGGCATGAGCGCGAAGCGGGAAGATCCGCCACCGAACCAGCGGTCGCTGGAGAAGCGGATCGACAACTTCGCCCGGGCAACGGGTCGGCCGACCCGCCGCATCCAACGGGCCGTCGCCAACACCGTTGTGGGACAGATGCTCCCGCCCGGAGTCGTAAAGGGCGGAACCGCCATGAAACTCCGCGTCGGAGAAGGGACGAGCCGCTTCACTCCCGACCTCGACGCCGCCCGAGACGCCGGGCTCGGCCTCGACGACTACCTCGACCAACTCAGCGACCGCCTGGCCGCCGGATGGGGTGGCTTCACCGGCACCCTCACCGTGCTGGACGCTCCCGAGCCTCCAGGAGTGCCCGAGGAGTACGTGATGCAGCCGTTCCGCATCGGGCTCGCCTACCAGAGCCGCCACTGGTTGACCGTGCCCTTCGAACTCGGCCACGACGAGATCGGCAGCACCCAGACTCCGGCGCTCCGCATCGCCGACGACCTCATCGAGCTGTTCGACGAACTCGGCCTACCCACGCCGGACCCAATCCCGGTGCTCGCCATCGAACATCAAATCGCTCAGAAGCTCCACGCCTGCACGAGCATCAACCCGCGGACCGGCGGGAACGAACGGGGACACGACCTGGTCGACCTCCAACTGCTCGTGCAAGACGAAGACGTCGACCTCACCGCGGTGGGCGCCACAGCCGCCCGCCTCTTCACGGCCCGCCAGAGCCACGCTTGGCCGCCCACCGTCGTCGCCTACGAGCGCTGGGACACCATCTACGCCGAAGCAGCCGACGGCCTCGACGTCCTGGGCAGCGTCGACGAGGCAGTCGCCTGGGCCAACGACCTCATCGCCGACATGGGGTAGCCCCACCGCACAGTTGGCAATCCCGTTGGCAATCTACGAGGCGTCACCGGCCCGGATTCCGCAACCCCCGCCGGACCCCGCACCGCACCTGACCTGGTAGAACAGCAGGCGACAACACCAACCGGACCCGTCGGGACCGACTACGGATCAGAAGGTTGGGGGTTCGAGTCCCTCCAAGCGCGCTGAGGACCGTCGGTCGGGAGGTCGGACCGAGACGGCGCGGAGACCTTTTGCCCTTCCGGGAAAGGCTCGACCCCGTAGGCTGGTCATCGTCGCGCGCCATCACGGTCGGTCGGTCGCCATCTTCGGCTCGGTAGCTCGGGGAAACGAGCGGCCGGGAAGCGACATTGACTTCCTGGTCGAGCTCGAACCTGACGCTCGACCGATCGAGATTCTGTCGATCGGCGTGGAGCTCGAAGAGGCGCTCGGTGTGAAGGTCGACGTCGGCACTCCGTCGTCTCTTCGGGAATGGCTGCGAGACCAGGTCCTGGCCGAGGCCGTCCCGCTTTGAGCCAGGACGAGTCCCGGCTGCGCGACATCGTCGACGCAGTGGAGGCGATCCGCTCCTCGACGCGGTCCAACTGCTGATCGAGCAGACCAATGAGGGCGACGCCGAAACCTGACCGACCAACCAGGGCCGGGTCTCGGCGATCCCCTCGGCAATCCACGAGTCGTCCCGGGCGCGGACTCGGCGCCACCGGCCGCCGGTAAAATCGCCGAGTTCATGCGGACCTCATCGCGTCTCGGTACAGCCGGTGTTCTTTGCTGCGCGCTGTCATTGGTCGTAGGCGGCGGGTGTGGCTCGAACGAATCGATCGAAGGGCTCGATGGGCCCGTCATGCGCCATCTCGAAGGCAACTCGGGAGACAACGAGGCTGCAGAGATCAGGGGTGTCCTCGAGATCGAAGGGGCCTGCCTCTACGTCGCATTGGAGGAGATCGGCGAGCGCTATCCCGTCGTCTGGCCAAGCTCGACCTCGTGGGACGGCGACAGCCAGCGGGTGATTCTGGCCTCGGGTCAGACGCTGGAAGCGGGCGACAGCATCTACGGAGGCGGGGGCTACCACTCCGTTGAAGATGTGCACCGACTGGCCGGCGAGGCCGCAGCCGATCTGGCGGAGCGGTGTGTCGACAACCAGTACGGCGAGATCGCCATCGTGAACAACCAGAGCGATGCCATCGCACCGACTTGAGGCACCTGGCAGTCACCGTCGTCGCGATAGTGGCGCTCCCCGAGCGCACCCACCGGAGCTGCAACGATGGTGCGATGCGCATCGCCATCGGCAGTGACCACGCGGGGTTCCCGCTCAAACAGCACCTGATCTCGGCGCTCGAGGCGGCCGGCCACGAGATCACCGACGTCGGCACGGAGTCCGCAGAGTCCACGAGCTACGTGCCGTTCTGTGCCGACGTCGGGCGCAAGGTCGCCTCGGGCGAGGTCGATCGCGGGATCGTGATGGGCGGGTCCGGTCAGGGCGAGCAGATCGCGGCGAACAAGATCCCCGGCGTGCGGGCTGCGCTGTGCAACGACCTCTACACCGCGCGCATGTCCCGGCTGCACAACGACGCCAACGTGTTGTCCATCGGCGCACGCATCGTCGCCGCGGAGCTCGCGACCGAGATCGTCACGTTGTGGCTCGCCACCGAGTTCGAAGGCGGTCGCCACCAGGCCCGGATCGACCAGATCGCCGCACTCGAGAACTGACGCCCCTCTCCCCGGGCTTGCGGGACCTCGGACCCTCGATTTCAGGGAGAATCGGGCCGATAGTTCCCCCATGACGGCGGTGATGCGCCCCCACGACGCGAGGGAACTCGCGCCCCGCGTCTGGTGGGTGGGTGGCACCATCCCGGGCGATTCCTTCCAGTGTCACGTCTATCTGATCGAACAGGGCGACCAGTCCGTGGTCGTCGATCCCGGCTCAGCGCTCACCGCCGACCACGTCATGGACGCCATCGACGAGATCGTCGGACTCCGCAATGTCCGTTGGCTGATCGCCTCGCACTCGGATCCAGACGTGGTCACCGCGATTCCCAGCTTCGTCAGGCGCGGAATCCACCCCGACGCCGTGATGGTCACGCAGTGGCGAAGTGCGGCTCTCACCGACCATGCCGACCTCGGACTCCCCACCTGGCTCATCGAGGAGAACGACTGGCGGCTCGACCTCGAAGATCGAGGCCTGCGGTTCGCTTTCACGCCCTACGTGCACTTCCCGGGGGCGTTCTGCACCTTCGACGAGGCGAGCGGCATCCTCTTCTCGTCCGACCTGTTCGGGGGGTTCTCCGGACCGGACGGCCTCTTCGCCGAGTCGATGTCCTATTTCGACGAGATCCGGGTGTTCCACGAGCACTACATGCCGGGCAGGGAGTTCCTCGCCCACGCCGTGGCGCAGTTGAGCGAACTGCCCATCGCCACGATCGCACCCCAACACGGTCGGATCATCCCCGCCGAGCTCGTCGAGCCGATCATGGCGAAGGTCGCAGACCTGGAATGCGGGATCTACCTCATGGCGTCGGAGGACCCGGGACTCGCGTTCCTGCTCGAGGCGAACCGCGCGATGAAACAGGCCACCGAGGTGCTCACGGCCGAACCGGACTTCTCGCGAGTCGCCCCGACCCTGTCGGCGATCTTCGAATCGTTCGTCGGCGCGGCCGCGGAGGAGTTCTGGGTGCGGGAAGGCACCACGACCCTGTGTTTCGCCGCTGAAACGGACTTCACCGGCCAACCCGCTGTTCCCGGACCTGCAGTTGCTTCAGCACTCGCCGGAGACTCGGCGGTGGAGGGCGGTCGCGTCGCCATAGCCCTTCCCGCACCCGACGGTGGCAGCGGCGGCGCCGCCATGGTGCTGGACTCCGCGCCGGACCTCGACGGGCCGACGACAGCAATCATCGAGCGGATGGCGCCACTCATCGAGGTCGCCCTCGAGCGCGAGACCATGCGCCGACTCGCCGAACTCGACCGGGCCCGGCTGTACGACCGCGCGACGCACGACCCGCTCACCGGGCTCTACAACCGGGCATACCTCGAGGACGTGGCCGAACGCATCCTGGCCTTCGACGACCGCCACCGGACGGGGATCGCCGCAGTCATGATCGACATCGACCACTTCAAGGACGTCAACGACACGCACGGACACGCCATCGGCGACCGCGTGCTGGCCCGGGTTGCTGCGGTGACCCACAGCACCGTCCGCGGTGACGACATCGCCGTGCGCCTCGGAGGCGAGGAATTCCTGGTGCTCTCATCGGGCCTGGACCCGGACGGCGCCCGCTTCACCGCAGAGCGTCTCCGGGAGGCCGTGGCGAACACACCGGGGGACGGACCGGCCGTCACGATCAGTGCCGGGGTTGCGAATCGACGCGTGCGCGAGAGCCTCGAGTCTCTGCTGGGTCGCGCAGACGAGGCGCTGTACCGCGCCAAGGAGAACGGCCGCGATCGGGTGGAGTGCTCCGGTTGAGAGCCGGCGGGCGGGGCTACTTCGGCTGCTTGACGAAACGGAGGTAGGGCAGCTTCGCGTCGAAGCCCTCCGGGTACTTCTCCCGGGCCTCGTCGTCGGACACCCCGGGGACGATGATCACGTCGTCGCCCTGGTTCCAGTTGGCGGGGGTCGCCACCTTCTGGGCCGCGGTCAACTGGATGGAGTCCAGCATCCGCAGGATCTCCGGGAAGTTCCGTCCGGTCGTCATCGGGTAGGTGAGCGTGGCCTTGATCTTCTTGTCCGGGCCGATGATGAAGACCGACCGCGCCGTTGCGTTGTCCCCTGCGGTGCGTCCCTCGGAGCTGTCGCCGTCGTCGGCGGGCAACATGTCGTAGGCCTTCACGATCTTCAGCTCGGGATCGCCGATGAGCGGGTAGTTCAGGGTGTTCCCGGTGGCGGTCTCGATGTCGGCCGACCAGCCCTTGTGGTCCTCGACGCCATCGACGCTGATGCCGATGAGCTTGCAGTTCCTGGCAGCGAAGTCGTCCTTCATGCCTGCCACGGCACCGAGCTCCGTCGTGCAGACCGGCGTGTAGTCCTTGGGGTGGGAGAACAGAAGCGCCCACCCGTCACCGATCCACTCGTGGAAGCGGATGGTCCCCTCGGTGGTCTCGGCGGTGAAGTCCGGCGCCGTGTCGTTGATGCGCAGTGTCATATGTCTACCCCTGAAACGCTGGTGTGATCGGTGTCGAATGCATCCTAGGCAGCACGTCGCTGGCTGGGTCCGAAAATCACCTTGCCGATCCGCTCAGGCCCTCCATGAGCAGCGACACCGTGGCGGCGATGGCGGCGTCCTCGTCGCTGCGCTCGGCATGGAGGAACTCGACCACCATCCCGTGGAGGCCGTGCAGGAGCAGCCCCGCAGCGATCTCGACATCGTCGACGTCGAAGTCGCCGGCACGGACACAATCCTCCACAAAGCCCGCGAAGAGGATCCGGAAGCGCCCCATCGAGGCGTCCTCTGAACCACCGACCTCGTGGAAGAGGACGTGGTGCAGTTCGGCACGGCGCCTGTGGAGGGCGAGCGCTCGCCTCAGGAACGCTTCGAGGCGGTGCCGGGGGCTTCCCGTCGCTGCGAGTTCCTCCGCCGCTGCGCTGAGCAGGTCCTCGTCGTAGCGGGAGCGCAGGGCCCCGAACAGCGCGTCCTTGGACTCGAAGTGGAGGTACACCGTCCCCTTCGCGACGCCGGCCACCTCGGCCACCCGGTCCACGGTCGTCGCTCGCGCGCCCCGTTCAGTGAGAACTGCCGCCGCCGCGTCGAGGATCTGAACTCTGCGGACCTCGGGAGGCAGGGTGCGGGGCTCCTCGGTGGGCATTCCGTCACACTATCCCGTTGACGACTGACTGTCAGTCATTATACTGACCGACCGGGTCTCCGCCGAAGATCACGCTGTCGGCACCAACCGCATTGCAGTCATCGGGGGCACCCGTACCCGGTAGAGGTCCCACTAGGTTGGACGCCCATGGGCGCCGACACGATCGACCTCGTCATCGACGCACGACGGCGCGAGCTCGGCCCGGGGATGACCGTCGCACGAACCCTCCCCTACCGGCTCCGCCGCCTCGTGGGCCCCTTCGTCTTCGCCGACATCATGGGTCCCTTCGAGTTCGCGCCGGGTACGGGCATCGACGTGCCGCCCCATCCCCACATCGGACTCGCAACCGTCACCCTCCTCTTCGAAGGGACCGTCCTACACCGGGACTCGCTCGGGACCGTGCAGCGGGTCCGGCCCGGTGACGTCAACTGGATGACCGCCGGCCGCGGCATCGTCCACTCCGAACGCACGCCTCCCGATCTGCGGGGATCCGGAGGACGCGTCCACGGCCTGCAGACCTGGGTGGCGCTGCCGCGCGAATCCGAACAGTGTGCGCCCGACTTCGAACACCGCGACGTGGAGGAACTCCCCTTCCGCGACGTCGGGGGCGCCCAACTGCGGGTGCTGATCGGCGACTACTCGGGCCTGAGCTCACCCGTCACGGTGTCGTCCCCCCTCGTCCAGGCCGACCTTCGCCTGGACGACGGCGCGAGCCATCGCGTGACACCGGACCACGAGGAGTTGGCCGTCCAGCTGATCTCGGGAAAGGTCGCGATCGGCGACGACGTGTTCTCGGACCGCCAACTGGTCGTCCTGGTGCCGGGCTCCGCGCCACGGCTACGCGCCGTGGACGGCCCGGCCCACGCTGTCATCCTCGGCGGAGAACCCCTCGAGGGACCCCGCCACATCCGCTGGAACTTCGTTGCCAGCGACCTCGCGCTCATCGAGCGGGCCGAGGGGCTCTGGAGGGAGAACCGCCTGGGTCGCATCGCCGGCGAGAGCGACCGGGTGCCGCTGCCGGACTGACCGTTCCGGAAAGACCGGGCCCGGCGGCGGGCCGATGGTCCCTGGCCGCGCAGGCCGTGCGGGCCGACGATGAGGGGAAGTCAGTCCGAAGGAGGCCTGCCATGGCTTCGCGTACGAGCATCGACGCCTTCCTCACCGCACGCCGCATCGCGGTGGTCGGCGTCTCCCGTGAACCCCGGTCGTTCACCAACTCCGTCTACCGGCACCTACGCGCCGGTGACCGCGACGTCGTACCCGTCAACCCGTTCGCGTCGACCCTCGAGGGTGACCGCTGCGCAGCCTCGGTCATCGACATCGAGGATCCCCTCGACGGTGTGCTCGTGATGGTCGACGCCCTCGAGGCACCCGACGTCGTCCGGGACTGCATCACCCGCGGCGTGCCACGCGTATGGCTCCATCGCGGTGCCGGCCAGGGCGCTGTCTCCGCCGAAGCCGTCGAGATGTGCCGGTCCGCCGGAATCGACGTCGTCGACGGAGCGTGCCCGATGATGTTCGCCGAGCCGGTCGGCGTGATCCACCGGCTGCACCGCCTCGTCAGCGGACGACGCGTCGCCGCCTGACGGACACGTCGGTCAGGCGCCGTCCCAGACCAGGACCGTGCCGTCGGTGATCCCGACGGCCACCGAGAGCGCGCCGGCGCCTCCCCGGGCGATCGCGATCCCCGTGGCCAACTCCCCGCCGAGATCGACGGTCGACGAGCCCGCGAGTTCACCGTCGACGACATCGAAGACGACGAGCGAGCGACGGTCCTGCGCCGGCACCACGATCTCGAGTTCTCCGTCACCGTCCGCGTCGAAGACCTGACCCCCGTCGAGTTCACGCGAGAAGATCGCATGACTGCCGTACGGGGCGGCGCGGTCGGTGCGCACGAGACCCTCGGGCGCAGCCACCCGCAGCGTCAGATCTCCGCCGATGTGGGGCGTGATGACCTCGACGTAGACGGCCCTCCCGTCGGCGCCGAGCGGCGCGACTGCGATCCGGTGGCGCCACCGGTTGGGCGTCGAGATGGCCGGCGTAGCCGTCGACACCGTGCCATCGGATTCGTATGCGACCACCTGGGCCCCCGCTCCCCCGCCGCTGAAGGTCACGAGGACCTCGTCGGTCCCGTCGCCGTCGACGTCGGCCCACGTCGGACGCAGATCCTCGAACACGCCAGGTGCGGGCGCCTCGATGACGGTGAGATCACCATCGAGGTGCACGATCACCAACGTGGCGGCCTCGAGCGGATCGCCGAGTATGCCGTGGGGGTAACGGTCTGTGCCGTCGGCGAGGACGGCGACGGCGCCGTCCGACGACACCGTCGGGGTGGCGTCGTAAAGAGGGACATGGTCGCCCAGATCGGGCAGCTCCCATCCCACGATTTCGGCCGAGCCCGCACCAGCGGCGACAGCCGTGACCGGTTCTCCCGCGGGATCCACGACCGGCGCACCGACCACGTCCACGTCCACGCCGGCGACCGAGCCGTCGTCACCGATCACGACGAACCCGGGTGTCTCCCCGTCGACCACCAGAAGCCGCACCGGAGCGACGCCCACCCCGACCCGGCGCGCCTCACCACCGACCAGGGCCGCCCGCCCCGGCGTGGTGGAGTTGCCCGTCCCGGTCACGGGCACACGGCGCAGACCGGCCGGCGGGCCCTCGGAGGCGACCGTGGCCCCGGGAGAAGGTGCGGTCGGCCCCCCATCGGCGGACCCGGCGCCCCCTGCGGGCTCGGGGGAACCCGACGAGGAACCGCACGCGGCGAGAACCGCAGCGACCGCGCACGCGGCCGCTGCGCGTCGCAGACCGGTCACCCGGGCGGGTCGAGCTCGGCCACGAGTCCTTCGAGGTCCTCGACGGTGACCGTCAGCGCCGAGTGGTCCCGGAAACCGATCACCTTGGGAATCCTCGGGGCGAAGTGCACGCATACGCCACCGTCGGTGCAGGTGCCGAACGTGAGGCCGTCGTCCACGAAGGACAGCCTCGTGCCGACCGCCTTGTACCAGGTGTAGTCCCGGGTGATGTGCGCACCGTCGATCCCGGCCCGGGGAACCTCGACACGCTTGCCCCCGTAGGTGGCCACGAACGTGTCGTCGTCGACGGTCACCCCGTCGACGCCGGGACGGAACCCGAAGAGGCGCGCCATGCGGCTCCAGCGTTCGTCGATGCGGTATGGAAAGAACTTCTCGGTCACGGGCGGACCTCCCGCTCCAAGGATCGCACACGCCTTCGAGTCGGAATGCGTCAGGGTCTGTTTCGTCCCCGACGGCCGCGGGACGCGAAACTGGGTGGGTGGACAGACCTCGATCCGGCGACGACCTAGGCGAATGGGCGGTGGACGCCGTCGCACACGACGGCGGAGTGGTGCGCATCAGGCCCCTCGTCGGCGACGACATCGAGGCGTTGCGACGGTTCTCCGACGGCCTGTCGGAGAGAACGCTCCACGACCGGTTCTTCTCGACCCACAGACCAGGCGGCGCCGAGATCGCCGCCGCAGTGGACATCGACCACGACCGACACCACGCGGTGGTGGCCGAACACGAGGACGAGATCATCGGGATCGCCACCTACGACTGGGAGACCACGCGTGGCAGCGCCGAGGTCGCTTTCACCGTCGCCGACGCCCACCAGGACCGGGGCCTGGGCACACTCCTGCTCGAGCACCTCGCGGCGTACGCCCGCTCCCGGGGCATCACGCGCTTCCACGCCGAGACCCTCGGCGACAACGTCCGGATGCTGCGGGTGTTCGAACTCGCCGGGTTCCGCGTGAGCCGGGCCCTCGAGGGTGGCATCTGGGACGTCGCCATCGACATCTCGACCATCGACCCCGACAGCGTCTCGGCCCGTGAGCACGACGCAGACGCCGCGTCCATCGAGCCGATCCTCCAACCCCGCAGCGTGGCCGTCGTCGGAGCCAGTCGGCGCGAGGACTCCATCGGTCACGCGGTCCTGCGCAATCTCCTCAACGGTGGCTACGAGGGCACCGTGCACCCCGTGAACCGCAGCGCCGAGAGCGTCCTGGGCGTGCGCACGTACCCGTCGGTGGGAGAGATCGACGAGGCGGTCGACCTCGCCGTCGTCGCCGTGCCGGCCCCTGACGTCATCGGCGTGATCGACGACTGTGCCGCAGCGGGTGTCCCGGCCGTCCTCGTGATCTCCGCGGGATTCGCCGAGACGGGGCCTGAAGGGGCCCGGCTCGAATCCGAGTTGGCCGAGCGCGTCCGCCGCCACGGCATGCGGATGATCGGTCCCAACTCGATGGGGCTCGTCAGCACCGCTCCCGGCGTGCGCCTCGCGGCGACGTTCTCGCCGAAACAGCCGCTTCCCGGATCGGTCGCGCTCGCATCGCAGTCCGGGACCCTCGCGGTGGCGATATTCGATCGGGCCCGCGAACAGGGTCTCGGCTTCTCGTCGTTCGTGTCGCTCGGCAACAAGGCCGACGTGTCGAGCAACGACCTTCTCCAGTGGTGGGAGGACGACCCGAACACGCGCGTGATCCTCCTCTACGTCGAGTCCTTCGGCAACCCCCGGAAGTTCTCGCGCATCTCACGCAGGATCGGGCGCACAAAGCCGATCGTGGCGGTGAAGGGCGGCCACAGCGGCCCCCGATCGGGAACGCCCTCGACCATCGGCGAGCGCATCACCAACGACGACCTCGCCGAGACACTGTTCCGCCAGGCCGGGATCATCCGGGTCCCGACTCTCGAGCAACTCGTCGAAGTCGCCCGGGTCCTCGACAACCAACCGATACCGGCGGGACGCCGCGTGGCCATCGTCGGCAACAGCGGCGGGCCCATCATCCTCGCCGCGGACGCATGTCTCGGAGCGGGCCTCGACGTCCACCACCTCGGCGAGGAGGCAGTGGCGGCACTGCGGGAAGCCCTCCCCGACGCCCCGGATGTGACCAACCCGGTCGACCTGGGCCGGGCGGCGTCACCGGCGCACTACCAGGTCGCCCTCGAACACGTCCTCGCCGACAACCGCACCGACACGGTCATCGTCGTCTACACGGACCCGCTCGCAGGGGACCACGAGGCCGTCGCCGACGCCATCCGCACCGCCTCGACTGCCCGACCCGACAAGACGGTCCTGGCCTGCTTCCTCGCCGGTGACCTCGGTGCGGTCATCCCGACCGTCGACGGGCGGGCCGTGCCGGTCTTCGACTTCCCCGAGAGCCCCGCCGTGGCTCTCGGCCTCATCGCAGCCCACGTCGCCTGGCGGCACCGCCCCCTCGGCGAGGTGCCCGATCTGGACCGGGTCGACGCCGCCGACGCGCGCAGACTCGCAGCGTCAGCACACACCGAACACGGAGACCGGCGACTCCCCGGTGCCGTTCTACGCGACCTGCTCCGCACGGTCGGCATCGAAGTGGCCCCGGAGGTCCTCCCCCTCGCCGGCGACCCGGTCGGTGTCGAGTGTGCGCTCGGCGTGGTGAGCGACAGGACCTTCGGCCCCCACGTGGTCTTCACGCTCGGGTCCCACCTGGGAGAGGGTGAGGAACGATCCCTCGCGACGGTGCCGCTCACCGACATCGACGCGGCCGAGCTGATCGCCGCGCCCACCGCCGCGGCGGGACCCCGCAAGCGCGATCTGTGGCGCGGCGCCGACACAGATCACCTCGCAGAACTGGTCCACCGGGTCAGTGCGCTCGCCGACGCGGTTCCCGAGCTGGTGGAGCTGGAACTCGCTCCCGTCCTCGTGAGCGCCGACCGGATCACGGTCCTGGCCGCGCGTGGACGACTCGCGTCGACGTCGGGCGGTCCCGACCAGGGTCTGCGTCGGCTCCGCGCCACCCGCACCCCCGGCACCTGACGTGCAACTCGGCCGGCTCACGCTCCACCAGAGCGACCGCGCCCTCGAAGCCGGGTTCAAGGCGATCCGGGCAGAGCTGCGGGTGCCCACACGATTCCCCAACGACGTCGCCGACGCCGCCGCGTCAGCCGCGTCGGAGGGGCCCCGGATGCCGCCGGGCGCCGAACGCTCGACCCGGCGCGACGCCCGCGACCTGCCCCTGATTTCGATAGACCCGGCCGGCAGCCTCGACATCGACCAGGCCGTCGCCGCGCGCCGTGTGGGTGGCGGGTATCGGCTCTGGTACGCGATCGCCGACCCGGCCGCATTCGTCACGCCGGGCGGAATCATCGACGCCGAGACCCACGCCCGGGGAGTCACCCTCTACTCCCCGGATCGACGCACTCCGCTCCACCCCGAGGTTCTCAGCGAAAAGATCGCCTCCCTGTTCCCCGGCACCGACCGCCCTGCGGTCCTGTGGACGTTCGATCTCGACGCCGACGTCGGCGTGCGCGGCGTCCACGTCGAGCGCGCCACCGTCCGTAACCGGCGCGCGGTCGGCTACCGCGAGGCTCAGAACCTGCTCGATTCCGGAGGAGCGGACGACGCCCTCAGCGCCGTCGCAACCATCGGCCGCGTCCGGGCCGCTCGCCAGGCCGACCGGGGCGCCGTCGACCTGCGGCTGCCCGACCAGGAGATCCGGCACACGCCCGCCGGCTACGTCCTGCACTACGACGCTCCCCTCGCGATCGAGGAGTGGAACGCCCAGATCTCGCTGCTGACGGGCGCCGCCGCCGCCGCGATGATGCTCGAGATCGGCACCGGAGTCCTCCGGACTCTGCCCCGACCCGAACCCGCCACCATCGACGCGCTGCGCGAGGACGCACGGGCGCTGGGAGTCACCTGGAGCGCGGAGACGGACTATCCCGAACTCGTGCGGCGTCTCGACGTCACGAAGCCCACCGAACTCGCTCTGATGTACCGGTGCGCCCGGGCGCTGCGGGGCGCCGGATACATGGCCTTCCAGGAGGGCGCGGTCCACGGCGACATCGACCACTACGCGCTGGCCGGTCCCTACGCCCACGTGACTGCCCCGCTCCGACGCCTGTCGGACCGCTACGCGAACGAGATCCTGATCGCCTCGGCCGAGGGTCGACCGGTACCCGAGTGGGTGCTCGCGGCCCTCGACGGACTCCCCGACACGGTGTCGGGCGCCCGGCGGCGCGCCGCCGCCCTGCACCGCGCTCAGGTCGACTACATGGAGGCCGCGGTACTGGAGGGCCGGGTCGGTGAGATCTTCTCGGCGACCGTGCTCGAGAACCGCGGGGACTCCACCGTCGTGCAGCTCGACCACCCTGCCGTGGTCACCACGGTGGACACACTCGCAGCGACACCGGGCTCCCGGGTGGGCCTGCGGCTCGACCTCGCCGATCCCGGCGCCCGGCGCCTCCGGTTCTCCCTCGCGTGAGCCGCTACGCGGTCGCAGGCGCTGGCCTCACGGGCGCGCTGCTCGCCGCACGACTGGGGCAGGCCGGCCACGACGTCACGGTGCACGAGCGCCGAGACGACCCCCGTCGCGGTCCACGCGGCGAAGGACGCTCGATCAACCTCGCGTTGTCCACGCGGGGCCTCGACGCGCTCGAACGTGTCGGGCTCGCCGACCACGTCCGTGCCCGGGCGGTACCGATGCGGGCCCGGCTGATACACGCCGTCGACGGCACGCTGACGCGCCAGCCCTACGGGACCACACCGGCCGAGCACCTCCTGTCCGTGGACCGCGACGAGCTCGGTGTGACCCTGATCGACCTCGCCGACGCCAGCCCCCGAACACAGCTCCGTTTCGCTGAGCGGGTCCACGGCATCGACCTGACATCCGACAGCGGCCGCGTCGGCTACGGCGTCGCGGCCGCTGACGCGGGGTCACACCACGCTGACGCTCTCTTCGCTGCGGACGGTGCCTTCTCCGGCGTCCGCCGGGACCTCGCCGACCGCGGCCTGATGGTCGACGAGGTCACCGCTATCAGCCACGGCTACAAGGAGCTCACCATCGCGGCCGGAACCGATGGTACTCACCGCCTCGAGCCCGAGGTCCTCCACATCTGGCCGCGTGGTACGCACATGCTGATCGCCCTGCCCAACACGGACGGGAGTTTCACAGCCACGCTGTTCTGGCCCCACGAGGGTCCCGTCAGCTTCGGCTCCGTGACCCCCGCCGACGTGACCCGCGTATTCGCCGAGCTCTTCGCAGACGCCGCCCAGGCGATCGGCGACGACCTGGCGGAGCAGTACGAGGCGAACCCGGCGTCGGGGCTCGTCTCGGTGAGGACCGCCCCGTGGAACGTCGACGACCGGGTCGTCCTCGTGGGTGACGCCGCCCACGCCGTCGTGCCCTTCTACGGGCAGGGGGCGAACGCCGCTCTCGAAGACGTGACCCTTCTGTGTGACCTACTCGCGGACGGCGGGCGCGGTGACGCCTTCACCGCCTTCTCACGACGACGGGTGGACACCGATGCGCTCGCGTCGCTGGCGATGGACAACTTCGTCGAGATGCGTGACCACGTCGGCTCCCGCTGGTTCCTGGTTCTCGCCGCGCTGCGCCGCATGGCGCACCGCCTGGCGCCGCGGTACTACGTTCCGCTCTACACGATGGTCACCTTCACGCGAATCCCCTATTCCCGGGCCCGTCGACGAGCGCGCCGTCAGGACGCTCTCGCCGTCACGGCAGCGACGGTGCTCTGCGCCGCCGTCACAGCCGTCATCGTCGCTGTGGTGCGCCGGTGACGGCCGCGGGCTCCGACCGGGGCGATCCGCCCCTGGATTACGCGTCCTATCTCCGACTCCCCCAGCTGCTCTCGCTGCAACAGCCGCTGTCGAGCCCCGTGGAGCATGACGAGCACCTCTTCATCGTCATCCATCAGGCGACGGAACTGTGGTTCAACGAACTCCTCCACGAGCTGGACGGACTCAAAGAAGCGCTCGGCTCGGGCAACGTCTGGGGGTCGATGCACCTCGTGCGACGGGCGAAGACCATCCTCACCACGCTCGTCGCCCAACTGGCGATCCTCGAGACGATGACACCGCTGTCATTCAGTCGCTTCCGGTCCATCCTCGAGACGTCGTCGGGCTTCCAGTCGCTGCAGTTCCGAGAGATCGAATTCGTCCTCGGCCACAAGCAGGCGGACCTCCTCGCGTTGTACCCGCCGACGATGTTCGGGTTCGAGAGCGCGGAGCGTCGCCTCCACGAACGCAGCATCCCGGACCACCTGCTCGACTTCCTCGAGCACCACGGCCTCACGATCCCGGCCGATCTGCGAGAGGCCCCCGTGACGGATCCGCACCGGCCCGACGAGCGGATCCAGGACATGATCTTCGCCCTCTACGAGGCCGAGCATCGTTCCCGGATGCTCTTCGAGCTGCTGGTGGACCTCGACGAGGGGTTCCAAGAATGGCGCTACCGACACCTCAAGGTCGTCCAGAGAACCATCGGCAACAAGACCGGAACGGGGGGAACCGGCGGCGTCGCCTATCTCTTCGCCACTCTGAACCAGCCGTTCTTCCCCGACCTCTGGGCCATCAGACACCGGTTCTGAGCCACCGACCATGGTGACACCCGCCCCGATCCTCCACGACATCTCCCCGCCGGTCTCAGCTCGCACGCCCGTCTGGCCCGGCGACACCCCTGTGTCACGCGAGGTCCTGTCACAGGTCGACGACGGTGACAGCGTCACTCTGTCGACTCTGCACGGGACCGTCCACGTGGGCGCCCACGCGGACGCTCCATCCCACGTCGTCAGTGGTACGGCGTCCATCGACGCTGTCGCTCTCGCGCCCTACATCGGCCCCTGTCGGGTCCTCACAGCGAGGGTTCCCGCGTCCGGGCTCATCGGCCCCGACGACGTGGACCACGCGCCGGTCGACGACCCGACCGCGGCGCGGGTGCTGATCCGGACCGTCGCCGTCGACGGAGCCGCGGCGGACTTCGACTCGGAGTTCGCCGCCCTGGATCCGGCACTCGTCGACAGGCTCGGCACCGAGGGCGCCGTGCTCATCGGGGTCGATACTCCGAGCGTGGACCCCGTTACCTCGAAGGACCTTCCCGCCCACAGGTCCTGCATCGGCGCCGGCATCGCGATCCTCGAGGGTCTCGACCTGCGGGACGTGCCCGATGGCGCCTACGAACTGATCGCGCTGCCGTTGCGCCTCGTCGGATTCGACGCGAGCCCCGTGCGGGCCGTGCTGCGCGCGCTGCCTGAGAGCATGGACGCGTGAGCTCCAAGAAGATCCCGGGGAGGCTGCGGCGCCGGGCGGTGACGGTGCCCGCCATGTTCACCAGCGCCGGCCTGTACGTCGTCAGCGCGCCGCTGCTGGTGCCGGTGCTCGCCCTCGCGGATCTCATCGGGGGGATCCGACGGCGCCGCTTCCTCCGGGCCTGGGCGTTCGCCGGTGCGTACCTCTATCGCGAGGTCGTCGGGCTGACCACGCTCGGCCTCCTGTGGGTCCTCTCGGGCTTCGGACTGGCGATGGGCCGGCGACGCTTCCAGAACGCCCACCACGCCCTGCAACGTTGGTGGGTGGGCGGCCTCGCCCGGGCCATGATCCGCATCTTCGGCATGGACCTGCGCGTGAGCGGAACCGAACAGGCCCTCCCCGCACCGGCGATCGTCATCGCCCGCCACATCAGCCTGGGCGACGCCCTCATGCCCACGTTCCTGGTGGCGGTCCCCCACCGGATCGCACTGCTGCACACGTTCAAGCAGGACCTGGCGTGGGACCCGTGCCTCGACCTCGTCGGGCACCGCGCCCCTCACCACTTCGTCGACCGGTCGCCGCGGGACCGCGAGAGCGAACTCGCCCCGATTCGCGAACTCGGCGGTCACGCCGACCACGAGACCAGCATCGCCATCTTCCCCGAGGGGACGTTCCGCACCCCCGAGCGCTTCGAGCGGGCCATCGCGCGACTCGGCGACTCCGATCCCGCCGCCGCCGAGGCCGCCCGCAAGCTCGAGTACCTCCTCCCCCCGAGGCCGGCAGGGACCTTCGCCCTGATGCAGGGCGCCCCCGACGCCGACCTCGTGATCCTCGGCCACACCGGCTTCGAACCGTTCTCCTCGCTACCGCGCACCTGGCGGAACATCCCCTTCCGCTCCCCCGTCCACGCGCGGCTGTGGAGGATCCCACGAGCCGAGGTCCCCGAGGACCCCGGGGAGTTCGCCCGCTACCTTCTCGACGTGTGGCTGGAGATGGACCGATGGATCGGCGAGCGGCGACGCGAAGACGACGGGGCCCCACGATGACCACCCTCGAGAGCCTCCTCGACGAGGCCGTCGCCCTCGTCACCGAAGCCGGGGCCATGACCCTGCGCTGGTTCCAGACATCCGACCTGGAGGTGGACGCGAAGGCCGACGGCTCCCCGGTGACCGTCGCGGACCGCGCGGTCGAAGCCTGGTTGCGCGACGAGATAGCCCGCCGGCACCCCCAGGACGCTGTGGTCGGCGAGGAGATGTCCGACTCGGTGGGCACATCGGATCGGACATGGATCATCGACCCGATCGACGGAACGAAATCCTTCGCGCGGGGCGTCCCCCTCTACTCGACGCTGCTCGCCGTCACCGACGGCGACGGGCCCGCGGTTGGGGTCATCGGGCTTCCGGCGCTGGGCTCGGTCGTCGCGGCCGCCCGCGACCTGGGGTGCCACGCTGACGGCAGCCGGTGCCACGTGAGCCCAACGGCGACGATGGCCGGCGCCTGCATCACCATGAGCGGCCTCGAATACCTGCCCCCGGGCCTCATCGACGGCCTCTGCGCCGCGGGGCCACTCGTACGCACCTGGGGAGACGGCTACGGCTGGGCGCTGCTCGCCACCGGGCGCGTGGACGCGATGGTCGATCCCGGCCTCAACCCATGGGACGTCGCCGCGATGAACGTGATCGTCCCCGAGGCGGGCGGCGTGGTCACCGACTTCGCCGGAGCGCCGCTACCGAGGAGTGGGGACGTCGTCGGCTCGAACGGCCCACTGCACCGCGACCTGTTGAAGGTGGTCAGCCGGCGAGTGTGAGCGCGGCCATCTCGAGGGGGGACTCGACGAGTCGGCCCCGCCAGTCGCCGCCGTTGGAGATCGCCTCGGCCAGGGTGGCGGCCCGGGACCGGGTGGGGGTCCGGGTCTCTTCGCTCTCGTACTGCGCTGAGATCGCCTCACGCAGGAGGTCCGTGGCTTCGCTACGGATCTGGGAGATCCGCGACTCGGTGACACCGAGCAGTTCGGCCAACTCGCACGAGGTCTGACCCTCCAGGAAGTACCCGGTCACGACGATGCGGTGCCGCTCCGGTAGCAGGGCGATCGCCTCACGGAGATAGCCGAGCATCTCCCGGGTCTCGAGCGTCTCGGCTGCGGACGGCGTGGAGGTGTCGGCGAGCGACTGGCCCAGGGTGATGGAATCGCCGTCGAGATCCACGGTCGCGTAGTCGAGCGCGAGCACCGAGGCCCGCTCGACCTTCGCGCGCAGGCGGTGGGCCTCGGCGGTCGTCACGCCCATTTCGGCCGCGGTCGTCTCGAGGTCCGGCTTCTCCCCCAGCCGCGCCGCCAGTGCCTGCTCGGTCCGCTCGAACTCCCGGTTGAGGCGACGGACCGACCGGGGAGCCCAGTCGATGGCCCGCACCGAGTCGAGCATGGCGCCGCGTATCCGCCGGGCGGCGAATGCGGCGAACGGCACGCCCCTGTCGGCATCGAAACGCCGGGCTGCCTCCACGAGACCGAGCGAACCGGCCCGCGCGAGTTCTTCGCGCTCGACATGGCGGGGGAACTGGGAGATGACCTGGTTCAGAACCTGATCGACGAGACCGAGATGGCTCTCGATGAGCTCGTCGTGACTCCCGGTGTCGGACTTCCGTGCGCCGTCAACGGCGTCGCCGATCGTTTTCATTTCGCCCTGCTCCCTGTCGCATCGCCTATCCGGTCGGCCCCATCGGGACCCACCCTCCTGGTCAATACTTCGGTGAAGACGACGAAAAGCTTGAGCGAAAACCGGTCCCGTTACCCAAATTTGATGATCAAGGTGAGGTCCGATCGGCCGATCGGACGCGTCAGGTCACGCTCAGCGCGAAATCCCGCTCACTTTCCCACGACGGGTGAAGCCCCCGGCGCTCACGCTCGTCAGCGCACACCATCGAAGATCGAGACCATCACGCCCGCCTCTGCGATCTCGGCGAGCGTGGCCCGCACCGGCGCACCGGTGGCGAGGCCCGCCGCGCCACGATGGAGCCACCCACCGGAACCCACGACGAGCGCCGTCGCTGCGGCCACGGCGGCGGCAGCCACCGAGGGACGGCCGAAGGAGCCCAGCACGACAGCGGTGGTACCGCCGTCACGGCGACCTCTCACCTCGACCCGGACCGCACCGACACCGCCTTCCTGGGGTGGTGGTCCGAGCATCGGCAGGCGCGCGGTGAAACGGTCCCGGCGCCGCGCCGCGCGTCGCGCCGTGATCCGGGTGACTTCTCTGAAGGCCGGGTGCAGGACCAGGGGCTCACCGAGCGCCGCCCGATAGCAGTCGAGGGCGCCGACGGGTCCCGGGAACCAGCACAGTTCCCGGCCGCTCCCGCCGGTGCGACGGATGAAGGTGCCATCACGCCATCCGACCCCCGCCGATCCGAGTGCGGCGTGATAGGCCCGTGCGCACGCCGGCCCTCCCGCACCGTGGCGGGCCACGTGGATCTCGGTGACCTCGTCGAAGCCCTCGGCCGCCCGCGCCGCCAACAAACACGTCAGGCCGGGCGAGTAGGCCGCCCCCACGGCGACGGGCACCCCCCGCTCGCGTGCTTCCGCGTCGAGGGCCAGGAGTTCGCGGATCTCACCAGGTGTGTCCGCTGTCGTGACCGCGGGCACCAACGCCATGAGCGCTTCACGGACCACCCGCCCCTGAGTCCCAGCCGGCGTGGCGACGACGACGGCGTCAGGGTCGGTGGCGAGGGCCTCGGTGAGATCCCCAGCGGCTTCACAGCGGCCACCGATCCGGGCGGCCGTGCGCGCCGCTCGCTCAGGTGAGCGTGAAACCAGCACGACGCTGCGGGCACGAGGCGATGTGGCCAGACCACGGGCGACGCGCCGACCCACCGCGCCGGTTCCGACGACAACGAGTCGCATCGGCGCTCAGACCGGGTCGGTATCGGAGAGCTCGCGCCAGCCACCGCTCTGCGGGGCGACACCACCCGAGCCGCGCAGCCGCACCGCGGCGGCGATCACGCCGCCGACGAGCGCCGCTGTCAGTGCACGTCGAACGAGCTGGAGCACGTGGGGCTAGCTGGAGTCGAACCAGCGACCTCACCCTTATCAGGGGTGCGCTCTAACCAACTGAGCTATAGCCCCGCGATCCGGGGCGTCACGCTAGCGGACGCCGCCGCCGCCGACACCCACAGCTCTACCCGCGGTTGCGACCGCTACGCGCCGGTGGTGCTCCGCGACGTGGCCGAAAGCGTGCGGTCTCCTCTTCGATGACCGTCACGCGCAACCCTCCGGTGAGGTCCGAGATGAGGTTGAACAAGACACAGAGCAGGACATTGAACGCCGTGGCGGCGAAGACCATGACCAGGCCGATGAGGGCGTAGCCCCGGAATATCTGGCCGGCATCGAAGGTGAACTCCTCCAGGGCGAAGAGCTCGATGATGAAGTTCTCCACGTTCTCGACGATCCCCGAGGACACGGCGACACTCCACAAGAGGACTCCGGCGAGGAGCAGGATGAGCCAGAGACAGAAGTAGAAGATCAACGAGATCTTGAGGACCGACCAGGGCTCGACATGGCGGACGATGCGCCGCACCTTGCGCGCCTGGAGGCGCGCGCGTCGGCGCGCCGCCATGGGCCCGGGAGGAGGGGCGATGGGCGGCCCCATCGTCGGGATCCCCGACGTCTGCGGTACTGCCGGCACCGGCGGTGCCTCGTCGAAGTCGTCGCCCTCGGCGAAATCGAAGATCAGGTCGTCGTCGGCCCCGATGGTGGCTTCGAATTGCTCGTCGGTGTCGGGCGGCATGAAACCGGCCGCGTCAGGACCCGGTCCCGCACCGTCACCGGCGGAGGACCCGTTCGCGCCGCCAGACGCCGGTGACGACGCGACAGACGTGTCCGCGTCGTTGTCGAGAGCCATCCGGGGCAGTGTAGGGGAGGCCACGACGGCGTCCGGCGCGTAGTTCGGACCGTCAGGAGTCGGGTGGCACCAACACGTCGGCCGCCGCGGTGGCCTCGACGTCGCCGATGCGGACCGTCGCCACCACAGGAGGACCCGCCTCCAGCGCGATCAACACCGCTCCGTTCGCCGCCGCGATCCGTCCGGCGTCAGCGGTGTCGCCGACGACCGCGGCGAGTGCAGCCGCCTCCGCGGCCGCCTCGGCCCGCGCATGGTCGCCCGCCTGCACGCCCAGACGGGCGGCGAACACCAGGATCCCCGCCAGGAGCGCCATCACGACCGCCATCAGCGGCGTCACCTGGGCATCGTCGTCTCGCAGCATCGTCGCCTTCCTTCGGTATGACCTGTGCCGGGGGAAGAGGACGGCGGGCGAACCCGCTACGGGATCAGGAGTCGGGGTCCATGCCGTCGGCCCCGTCGACACCGTGAGACTCGGCGGACTCCTCGGCTTCGTCGGCTTCGTCGATCAGGGCCACGGCGACGACGCGCTCATCACCGGACACCCGCATAACGTTCACTCCGGTGGCGTAGGGCCCCTGCTCGGAGATGTCGTCGCCCGACATCCGGATGAGGGTGCCGCCCGACGAGATCATCAGAACGTCGTCGTCGGGCGAGATGGACCGTGCACCGACGACCGAACCCTTCGCGTCGGACAACTTGATGGCCGTCACGCCCTGGCCCCCGCGGTGCTTGGCCGTGAACTCCGAGAAGTCGGTCCGCTTGCCGTAGCCGGCGTCGGTGACGAGTAGCAGCATCCGGTCGTCGCGTACCGGAACGCACGCCTCGATGACGTCGGTGCCTTTGAGCTTCATGCCGATCACGCCGGCCGCGGAACGCCCCATGGGACGGGCCTCGGACTCGTCGAAACGCATGAGCCGGCCGTTGCGGGTGACGAGGCAGACGTCGTCGCCCTCGTTGGTCGGCAGGACCTCGACGAGTTCGTCGCCGTCGTTGAGTTTGATCGCGATCAGGCCGTTCTGGCGGTTCTTGTCGTACTCGGTGAACCTGGTCTTCTTCACACGCCCCTTGCGGGTCGCGAACAGCAGGTAGCGGTTGGTCTCGTAGTCGCGGGTGTCGACGATGGCAGCCACCCGCTCGTCGGGGTCGAGCATCAACAGATTCACGATCGCGGTCCCCCGAGCCGTGCGACTCGTCAGAGGGACCTCGTGTGACTTGAGCCGGTACACCTTGCCGAAACTCGTGAAGAACAACAGGTAGGCGTGCGCCGTCGTGTGGATGACGGTCGACACGAGATCGCCGTCCTTGGGCTTGACGCCGGCGATACCGCGCCCGCCGCGGCCCTGAGCCTGGAACTCCTCCGCGAGCACCGTCTTGACGTAGCCCGTGGTGGTCATCGTGAAGACGAGATCCTCGTCGTCGATGAGGTCCTCGATGTTGAACTCACCCGGGTCGATGGTCAGCTCTGTGCGGCGCTCGTTGGCGAACTCGGTACGGATCTCGGTGAGTTCGTCGATGATCACCCGTCGTAGGACCGCGTCGTCCGCGAGAATCGCCTCGAGTTCCGCGATCGTCAGCCTCAGAGCCTCGAGGCGCTCGACGAGGTCGATCCGGTTCTGGCGGGTGAGCTGACCCAGCGTCATGTCGAGGATGTGGTTCGCCTGCTCCTCGCTGAACTCGAACGGTTCGGCCATCAGGCCCACGCGGGCCTCGCCCTTGTTCTCCGACGCGCGCACCAGGGCGATGATCTCGTCGAGAACGTCGAGCGCCCGCAGCAGGCCCTCGGTGATGTGTTCACGCCGGCGCGCCTCGTCGAGGCGGTACTGCGACCTGCGGGTGATGACCTCGATCTGGTGATCCGCGTAGGCGACGACGAGGTCGCGCAGGTTCATCGTGCGGGGAATGCCGTGGTCGAGCGCCACCATGTTCGCTGCGAAGGTGGTCTGCAGCGGCGTGTGCTTGAACAGGTTGTTCAGCGTGACCAGGGCCGGGGCGTCCCGCTTGAGTTCGAAGACGAGCTTGGTCGCACCCTTGGCCGACTGGTTGTCGATGGCACGGATGCCCTCGATCGTCTTGTTGTTCACGAGCTCGGCGACCTTCACCTCGATGGCCTCGATGCTCGTCTGATACGGGATCTCGGTGACGACGATGCGTGACCCCTTGTCGTCCTCGATGATCTCGGCACGGGCGCGCAGCTTGATGGATCCGCGACCCGTCCGGTACGCCTCTTCGATACCGGCACGACCGAGGATCAGACCACGGGTCGGGAAGTCGGGACCCTTGATGTGGACCATCAGATCGTCGACGGTCGCTTCGGGGTTCTCGAGCAGATGCACCACGGCATCGATCGTCTCGCCCAGATTCTGGGGCGGGATGTTGGTCGCCATGCCGACGGCGATGCCCTGGCTCCCGTTCACCAGGAGGTTCGGGAAACGCGCCGGGAGGACGGTCGGCTCGTCGTGGCTGCCGTCGAAGTTGGCCTCGAAGTCCACCGTGTCCTCGTCGAGGCCCGCGAGCAGGCGCATCGCGAGGGGCTCGAGGCGACACTCGGTGTAGCGGTAGGCGGCGGCACGGTCACTCGGTGATCCGAAGTTGCCGTGCGGATCGATCAACTGGTGCCGGAGGCTGAAGTCCTGGCCCATGCGGACCATCGCGTCGTAGACGGCGGTGTCGCCGTGGGGGTGGTACTTGCCGATGACGTCACCGACGACCGTCGCGCACTTGACGTGGGGCCGATCGGGACGGCGGCCGGTCTCCGACATCGACCAGAGGATCCGGCGGTGCACAGGCTTGAGGCCGTCGCGGGCGTCGGGCAACGCCCGGGCCACGATGACCGACATCGCGTAGTCGAGGAACGACTGCTCCATCTCGGTCTGGATCGCGATCGGCTCGACCAGACCCGTCGTCTGGAACCTCTCGACATCGGGCGTGTCGGGGGTTTCGGGCTCGTTCGTCTCGTCGCTCATCGACCTACTCCCGGCGTGGAGGTCTCCGTGTCAGGCCCCGGAGGGCGATTCGACGTCATCAGATGTCGAGGAAGCGCACGTCGTGCGCGTTGGCCTGGATGAACTCCTTGCGGGGTTCGACCGCTTCGCCCATCAGAATCGAGAAGACCTCGTCGGCGAGTGCGGCGTGGTCGACCGACACCTGCAACAGCGTCCGCTTCTCGGGGTCCATCGTCGTCTCCCAGAGCTCGTCGGCATCCATCTCGCCGAGACCCTTGAGGCGCTGATACTCCGCGGCGTGGGTGGGATGTGCCGCCGCGAACTCGTTCTTCGCGCGGTCGTCCTTCAGGTAGATCTTCGACTTGCCGACCTGGGTCGAATACAACGGCGGCTGCGCGATGTAGACGTAGCCCCGCTCGACCAGATCCCGCATCTGACGGAAGAAGAACGTCAACAGCAGTGTCCGGATGTGGCTGCCGTCGACATCGGCGTCACAGAGCAGGACGACCTTGTGGTACCGGGCCTTCGAGACGTCGAAGTCGTCTCCGAATCCCGCGCCGATCGCGCTGACGAGGGCCTGGATCTCGGTGTTCTTCAGCATCCTCTCGATGCGGGCCCGCTCGACGTTGAGGATCTTCCCCCGGATCGGCAGGATCGCCATCGTGCGTGGTTCGCGCGCCTTCTTGGCCGAACCGCCGGCCGAATCACCCTCGACGATGTAGATCTCGGACTCGGAGGGGTCACGCGACGAACAGTCCCACAGCTTGCCCGGGAGACCTGCGCCGTCGAGAGCGGACTTGCGCCGGGTGGCGTCGCGCGCCTTACGCGCGGCGAGACGGGCGCGGGCGGATTCGACCGCCTTGATGAGGACCCGCTTGCCCTCGTTGGGGTGCTCCTCGAGCCACTCGGCGAGCTTCTCGTGGGTGGCCTTCTGCACCAGGGACCGCGTCGAGACGTTGCCGAGCTTCGCCTTCGTCTGACCCTCGAACTGGGGATCGCGCAGGCGCACGCTGATGATCGCGGTGAGGCCCTCGCGGATGTCCTCGCCCTGGAGGCGGTCGTCGTTGCCCTTCAGACGACCCTTGGCGAATGCGTAGTCGTTCACGACCTTCGTGAGAGCGGTACGGAAACCCTCCTCGTGCATCCCCCCCTCGATCGTGTTGATGCCGTTGGCGAACGAGTGGAGCCCGTCGTTGTTGTAGCCCGTGTTCCACTGGAACGCGATCTCGACCTCCTGGTCCTCGTCGGCCGATTCGAAGTAGCCGACCTCGTCGAACAACGCCTCCTTGGAGGCGTTGACGTGGCGCACGAAGTCCACGATGCCGCCGTCGTAGCGGTATTCGATCCAGTCGGCCTCGTCAGGCGAGGCGACCTCACGTGCATCGCGGAAGCGAATCTCGAGGCCACGGTTCAGGAACGCCATCATCTGGAGGCGTTCGAGAAGGGTCTGGGCCCGAAAGCGCGTCTCCTCGAAGATCGTCGCGTCGGGCCAGAAGCGCACCGTGGTGCCCGTCTGGTCGGCCGGCACCGACCCGGCTGCATGGAGCCCCTCGTCGGGCTTGCCGCCGTCGACGTAGGACATGGCGTAGCGCGTGCCATCACGGTCGATTTCGATCTCGATACGCGACGACAGGGCGTTGACCACCGACACCCCGACGCCGTGCAGACCTCCCGAGACCTTGTAGCCGCTACCGCCGAACTTGCCGCCCGCGTGCAGGACCGTCAACACGACCTCCGCAGCCGACAACTCGGGGAACTTCGGATGGGGGTCCACGGGGATACCGCGACCGTCGTCGCTGACCTCACAGCCACCGCCGGGCAGCAGGGTGATGTCGATGCGGCTGCAGTAACCGGCCATGGCCTCGTCGACGGAATTGTCGACCACCTCGTAGACGAGGTGGTGCAGACCCGTCGGGCCCGTCGATCCGATGTACATGCCGGGGCGCTTGCGGACGGCGTCGAGTCCTTCGAGGACGGTGATGTCCGATGCGCCGTAGGACGGCGTGGCGTCGCTCACGGAGTGCCTTTCACAGGGTGGAACCGTCGGCGGTCGGCGAAGGGGCACCCACTGCCGCCGAAACCGCTCCCCGAGACGCGAAATCCCAGGTCAGAGCGGGTGAATGCCATCAGGGGAGTCTACCACCGCAGATGCCTCGTCAGGGGGCTTCGCCGGGGCCGGGAGCGCCCACACGCACCCTCATCTCGGTGACCCCGTCGGCGCCGGTTCGCGCGGCGACCTGCTCGAGGATCACGGCCGAGGACCACCGCACCCGTGACGCCCAAGCCGCATCGTCGGCGACCACGACGAGACAACCGTCGGTGATCGCTCTGGGCCGCGTATGGGCCGCGAGGTCGCTGCCGACGATCTGGTCCCAGTCGCCGAAGACCGCGCTGAGCACATCCGCGTCGGGAGCGCCCATCCTGCGCAGTGTCCGGTCGAGGATCTCCGCCAGGGGCCGGGGGTGGTGATGCGCGTCCCACTCGATCGGTGCCATGGCCCCAATCATGCCCGCGCCCGCGCTCACCCACCCGGAATGCCGTCACCCGTCAACGAGATGGTCCGGTCCGGATGCGCCGACGGGGGTGGTGGCGTGGCGGTTGTGAGAACGACCTGACCTCGGGGCAGGGCCGCCAGGAGCGCCGCGCCACGGTCGACGTCGAGTTCGGAGAAGACGTCGTCGAGGAGCAGGACGGGTGCGCCGTCGTTGAGCGCGGTCGCGAGTCGGTGGATCGCGAGCCGCAGCGCCAGAGCGACGGACCGCTGTTCGCCCTGGGACGCATGGGTGCGGGTGGGCAGACCGTCGAGGGTGATCACGATGTCGTCGCGGTGTGGCCCGACCGTGGTGACCCCACGCCTCACGTCGTCGTCGCGCGCTGCCGCCAGAGCTGTGGGCAGGCCACTGTGACTCCACTCCGGGTCGTAGACGACGGCGAGCTCACGGGCCGCTCCCGAGATCGTCCGGTGCGCGTCGAGAAGGTAGGGCCGCAACTCGTCGAGAAACGCCCTGCGCGTCGCCGCCCAACGTTCGCCTGCCTCCCCGAGTCGCTGGTCCCACACGTCGAGAGTGACGACGACGTCCGGCGTCAGGGCGTTGCGGTGCCGGCGCAACAACGCATTGCGCTGGTCCAGGATCTTGCGGAGTTCGCGCCTACGGGGTTCGTACCTGGGACGGACCGCGACGATCGCGTCGTCGACCGCGCGCCGGCGTTCGCCCGGTCCCCCCTTGATCACCGTGAGGTCATCGGGAGCGAACACGGTGACGCCGCCCAGCTCTGCAAGATCGGCGTTGCGCCGCAGCCGCTGGCGGTTGAGCTGTGCCCGGGTGGAACCCCGACCGGAGGGGATCTCGATCTCGACGAGCAGATCCCGTTCGTCCACCATCAGCTCGGCTCTCACGATGGCCCGCTCCGCTCCGTTACGAACCAACGCGTCGGTACCCGCGTGGCGGAACGACTGCAGGGACAGGGCGAAGGCGACGGCCTCGATGAGGTTCGTCTTTCCCGTCCCGTTGTCACCGACGACGACGGTCAGTCCCTCCGAGAGGGTCAGCTCCGCCCGTTCATAGGAACGGAAGTCCTCGATCCAGAGCCGCGACAGCCACACCGGGTCTAGGGCACACGCACGGGCATCAGGAGGTAGACGAAGTTCTCGTCGCCGACCCTGTGCAACAGCGCCGGCTTCAACGCGTCGACGGTTTCCAACTCCACCTCGTCGCCGTCGGTGACCTCGATGCCGTCGAGGAGGTACTGGGCGTTGAACGCGACCGTCAGGTCTTCGCCCTCGTAGTTCGCGTCGATCGTCTCGTGGGCCTGTCCGACATCCTGGGTGATCGCCACGAGCTCGACCGCCCCCTGGGTCATCGTCATGCGCACGGGTGTGGACTCCTGCGCGAGAAGGCGCACGCGCCGCACCGCGTCGTGTAACGCGTGACGGTCGGTGACCATGCGGTTCGGATGGCTCTCGGGGATCAGGCCGCGGTAGTTGGGGAAGTCGCCTTCGATCAGCCGCGTGGTGAGCCGGGACCCCGCGAACTCGAACGTCGCGTCACGCTCGCCCAGACGCAGGGTGAGGTCCTCGGCGTCGCCCAGCATCCTCCCGAGCTCCGACAACGCCCTCGAGGGCACGAGCACGCTCTGGTCGTCCCCGAGGATGGTCGTTCCCGGCAGGTCTCTGAGGGCGAGTCGGTACGAATCCGTGGCCACGAGGCGAAGGCCTCCGGCCTCGGCGGCGAACAGCACACCGGTGAGGATCGGCCGTGAGTCGTCGCCGCTGGCTGCCGGCACGACCTGGCGTAGCGCCGTCGCGAGGTGGGCGGCATCGAGTTGGTGTCCTTCACCGGAGGGTTCGGGCAACTGGGGGAATTCCTCGGCCGCGATCGTCCGGATGGAGAACTGGGTGCGGCCCCCGGTGATCTCGGCGTCGCCTTCGGACACCTCGACCGTCACGGCCCCGGGTTCGAGAGCACGTACGACGTCAGAGAGCAACTTGGCGGGAATGACCGCCTGGCCGGCCCCCTCCCCCGCGACCTGCAGGTGTGCTTCGATCGTCAGATCCAGATCGCTTCCCGTCAGCGTGAGCTCGTCATCGCTCAGCACGACGCGTAGGCCCGACAACACGGGGAGTTGCCCACCGCGACTCGAGACCGCTCGGGTCGCGGTCGCGAGTGCCTGGGCGAGGAGGTCTCGTTCGCAACGGAACTTCACCGGGCCGGCTCGCTTTCTTCCACCGGATCAGGATGTCGATGATGATCAGGTAGCAGTATTAGGGGCTGTGGATTGTGGGTAACGCGGTATTTCCGCAGGTCACCCAAGGTTGTCACCCTGTGAGGTCGTTGTGGGTGACCGAGGAGTCCGGTGGACGACAGTCCGTGGTCGGTGGATGGCGACCATGTCATCCACGGCTTGCCACCATGACGTCCACAGGGTCGTCCCCAGGTGGTCATGGCGTGGTCAGGCGATGGCCCGCTCGTCACCGTTCTTGATCCGTTGGATGAGCTCGGTGACCTGGTCGTAGATCTGGCGGCGCTCGGACATGAGCGCGCCGATCTTGTCGACGGCGTGGATGACGGTGGTGTGATCACGGCCGCCGAACTCCCGGGCGATGGCGGGGTAGGAGAGTTCGGTGAGCTGGCGGGTGACGTACATGGCGATCTGACGCGCGGTGACGAGGGGACGGCGCCGGCTGCCACCCTGGATCTCCTCGATGCTGAAACCGAACTGCCGGGAGGTCTCGTCGAGGATGAGTTGAGCGGTGATCTGGCGTGGCTGGGGCTCGGTGAGGATGTCACTGAGTATCTGGCGGGCCAGTTCGATCGACAGGGTCTCGTTGGTGAGGCTCGCGAATGCGCAGACGCGGATGAGGGCGCCTTCGAGTTCACGGATGTTGTCGGTGATGTGCGCGGCGATGAACTCGAGGACCTCGGCGGGCACCGGAACGGAGTCGGCTTCGGCCTTCTTGCGCAGAATGGCGAGTCGGGTCTCGATGTCGGGCGGTTGGATGTCGGTGATCAGGCCCATCTTGAAGCGGCTACGGAGCCGGTCTTCGAGGGTGGACATGGCGTCGGGTGGGCGATCCGAGGAGATGACGATCTGGCGGAGCCCCTGGTGCAGCGTGTTGAAGGTGTGGAAGAACTCCTCCTGGAGCCCCTCCTTTCCCTCCATGAACTGGATGTCGTCCACCAACAGGACGTCGATTTCACGGTAGCGACGCTTGAAGTTGTGACGGTCGTTGGTGCGGATCGCATCGACGAACTGGTTGAGGAAGGTCTCCGTGGAGACGTAACGCACCGTGAAGGTCGGGTAGTTCTCCCGCACGTAGTGGCCGATGGCGTGCAGCAGGTGTGTCTTGCCGAGGCCGGCGTCACCGTAGATGAACAGCGGGTTGTAGGACTTCGCCGGGGTTTCCGCGACCGACAGGGCCGCGGCGTGCGCGAACCGGTTCGACGTGCCGGTCACGAAGCTCCCGAACGAGTACCTCGGGTTCAGGGACTGGGCGATGTCTCCGTCACGGGGAACAGGGGCTTCGAGGGGATCGACCGAACGCGAGGCACCGGCCACGTCGATCGTGGGAGTGGGTGCGGCGTCGAGTTCCAGATCCAACAGGTTGAGTTGGTCCCCGGGCAGAGCGGGGTCGACTTCGATGATGACGGCGGGGGCGGTACCACCGCCGTCGAGAGCCGCCCGCAGAAGGTCCATGTAACGGCCCTCGATGCGCTCCTTCGCGATGCCACTGGGGACACCGAGTACGAGTTCTCCACTACCGGACGGCCGGGCGGTCACGTCGTGGAATGTCGATCGCCAGACGGCGTCGGAGACCTGAGCCCGTATGCGCGCTGCGCATTCCCGCCAGAGATCGTTCGCGTCCTTCAACTGCGGCTACCACCCGTGCGTCGTGTCGTGATTGCGGCTGGGCGTCCACAGCGCGGTCCACAGCTGTGGATTACGCGCCGTGCTCCGCGAATACCGGCTGGTGTAGGGGGCGATCGGGTCTGCGGCCGTCTCGATCCGTCCGGGCTTCGTTCGGCCCCGATGTGAGTGAGGGAAGCTAGCACTACTCCAAAGACGGGGATCTTCGGTCGCGTTCGTGCAGGTCAGAGCGGGTACGCGATGTCGGAGCCGCGCGGCTGACGGGTGACATCGCCGCGCGTGCTCGGCGACGGAGCGATGATTCGCCGACGCTCCTGGTTGCCTGTGATCGGCGGGGGCTCTAGCGTTGATTCGACGTCTACGCGCCGATGGCGCGTCGAGTCGTCCGGTGATCCCCCCGTGCGTCGAGCAGAGGGTGAAGCCGACTTCGGATCTCGGCGCAGGGCTGCGACCCCACCCCGCCTCAGGAGGAACAGCGTGAAGCGCACTTATCAACCCAAGGTCCGCCGCAGGGCGCGGCGCCACGGGTTCCGCAACCGTATGGCTACCCGGGGCGGGCGCGCCCTCATCCGGCGCCGCCGACTCAAGGGAAGGAAGCGGCTGTCGGTCTGATAGGCCGCGTTCATGGCCGGGAGCGCTTCGGAGCATTCGGCCGTGCCGCGCCTCGTGGGCGGGCGGATCTCGTGTCCGTGCGCTACTCCCCCGCCGCTGACGTCGCTGTGCCGTGTCTGGCCTACGCGACGCCCCGGCGACTGGGTCCAGCCGTCGTCCGCAACCGCATCCGCCGTCGTCTCCGTGCCGTCTTCCGTGAACTCGCCGAAGATCGATCCGTCCCCCTGCCGCCGGGGGACTACCTCGTGATGCCCACGGCGGGTGTGGCGACGGCCACCTACAGTGAGTTGCACGCGCAGTGTCGCCGGGCCCTCGAAGATCTGGCCCGGCGCCGGTTGGACGTCGGGGGTGTACGGTGACCACGTCGTCGAGCCCGGTTCCCGACTCGTCGCCGGGGCGCGTCGCCCGCGGTCTGGTCCGGCTGATCGGTTGGTACCAGGGTGTCCCCCGCCGCCGGGCGGGGTCCTGCCGGTTCGTACCGACGTGTTCGAGTTACGCGGTGACCGCGATCGGTCGCCATGGTGCGCTGCGGGGTTCCTGGTTGGCATTTCGCCGCCTGGGCCGCTGTCGTCCGTTCGGGTCCTGGGGGTACGACCCCGTTCCAGGCGAGCACCTGGTCACTGACCGACCGTCGGTCAGTGATGCCCCACCCTCGGAGAGGGCTGCCTGATGTTCAATCTCGTCGCTGACCTGCTCGCCTGGTTCTATTCGCTGTGGCCGAGCTACGGCGGCGCCATCATCCTCCTCACGTTGCTCGTGATGGTGGTCTTGACGCCGTTGAACGTGAAGTCGACCCGCTCGATGCTCGAGATGCGGCGCCTGCAGCCGGAGATCAAGCGGTTGCAGGCCGAGATCGGCAACGACCGGGTGAAGCTCAACGAAGAGATGATGAAGCTCTACCAGGAGCACAACGTCAATCCCGTTGGCGGCTGCCTGCCGTTGTTCATCCAGCTTCCGATCTTCTTCGTCCTGTTCCGCCTGCTGCAAGGCCTGACCCGCCGTAGCAGTGAGGTCGGCTTCGTGGTGGGGTCCGCGGTCGGCCAGTCGGCGGCGACGTCGGCCGGTCCCGGGGCCGGTGGTGGTCTCGAGGCGGTGCAGCTGCCGGCGAACTTCGAGACGTTCAACCCGCAGTACCTCGACCAGGGCAGTGAGCTGTTCGCCGACCTCTCGGCGTCGACCGAGATGGACTTCATCGGTATCGACCTGTCCGAGAGCGCCAGCTCCGCACTGCGGGAGTCGTTCTCCCACGGGCTCCCGTTCCTGGGCATGGTGATCCTGGTCTTCGGTCTCAGCCTGATCCAGCAGCGCCAGATCGCGGGTCGCAACCAGGGTGAGATCCCCCAGCAGCAGAAGATGCTGATGTGGATTCTCCCGTTCATGTTGCCGGTCTTCTCCTTCGCGATGCCGGCCGGCCTCGTCGTCTACTTCATCACCCAGAGCCTCATCCGGATCGGCCAGCAGGCATTCATCACCCGGCGGGTCTATCGGCCGATGCAGGATCGCGAGCCGATCGAGGCGAAGGCAGTGGAGAAGGGGTCCAGCTCGGATGCGGTTGGGACGAGCGCCGAGAGCGAGAAGCCCAAGGGCCTGCTCGAGGGGATCATGGGCGGTCAACAGGGCACACGCCCCGCCGCTGACGCGGCCCGCCAGCACGGGCGTCGGCGACCCACCAATGCGCCACCGCCGAAGCCGAAACGCAAACCGCCCAGTGGAAACCGCCAGGGCCGGACATCGCCGGCCCGTTCGAGTGACGCGGCGAAGCCGGCCAAGCCGGAGCCCACTCCCAAGGAGGGCCGTGGCCTGTTCGGCCGGGCGCGCAGAGCTGCGGCCGAAGAGTCGAAGAAGACACCAGAACCGAAGCGGTCGTCGAGTCGGGTCACGCCGAAGGGTGAACAGTCCCGCTCGAACAATCGCAAGAAGCGGAAGAAGAGGTAGGTCACCCATGGAATGGGTCGAGACGACCGGATCAACCCTGGAGGAGGCGCGCGATCGTGCGCTGGACCAGCTCGGGGTCGACCAACAAGAAGCCGAGTTCCAGACCGTCGCTGAACCGAAGACGGGCTTGTTCGGCAGGCTCAAGGAAGAGGCGCGGGTGCGGGCGCGAGTGCGCCCCAAGGCGCCGCCCGCAAAGGAGGAACGTCGTGACCGGGGCCGTCGCCGGGGCGGATCGGGCGGTGGTCGCGACGGTGGCCAGGGAGGTCGGAACCGGGGCAAGGGCCGCGGCAAGGGCCGGGGCGGCGATGGTTCGGGGAGGTCCGACCAGAGCCGCGACTCGGGTGGGGATCAGAAGAAGTCCCGGGCCGACGACACGGGCAATACCCCGAAAGCCGACCGGAGTGGCCCGCCGGCTGGTGGCCGTCGGGGAGGGCGAGAGAGTTCCGCTAACGATGGCGGTGGCCGAGGCAAGAGGAGAGAAGCGATGGATGACGACTCACGTGACGAGGAAATGCCGATCGAGGAGCAGAAGGAGCTGCTGATCGACTTCTTCGAGAGTGTCGTCGACGAGTTCGGACTGTCCGACGCCACTGTCACCGCGACCGAAAAGGACGAAGACATCCTCGAGGCATCCGTCGAAGGTCCCGGCGTGGGCATCCTGATCGGCCCTGACGGGTCGACCATGGCGGCTCTCGAGGAGATCGCCCGCACGATCGTGCAGCGCCAGGCGGACCATCGGCGCTATGCCCGCATCCGGGTCGACGTCGGGTCCTACCGGGCCCGCCGTAACGCGGCACTCGAGAAGTTCGCCCAGCAGCTGGCCGACAAGGTTCTCGAGACGGGTGAAGAAGTGGTCGCAGAGCCCATGTCGTCTTTGGATCGCAAGGTGATCCACGACGCGATCGTCGATGTCGAGGGCGTAGAAACCCGCTCGGTGGGTGAAGAGCCGCGGCGGCGTGTCGTCGTGGCGCCCGTCGACTGACGTCGACCATGGGCCCGGCAGAGGGCCGGCTACAGCTGCCTGACGTGATCGAGCGCGCCCAGCGCCTCGGTCTCGTCGGCCGCCGTGCCGACATCGCACGGGAGATCGATCGCTGCGGTCCCTTCGTCGACGTCTTGGCGGAGATTGCGGCGGAGGAAACCACGGTCGTCGATCTGGGCTCGGGCAACGGCCTCCCGGGCCTGGTCGTGGCCACCACCCTGCCGGTGCGGGTGATTCTCGTCGAAGTGGGTGCGTCCCGGGCGGCTTTTCTCCGCTGGGCCATCGGGAGCCTGGGGCTCGGGGGCTTTGTGGAGGTGGCCGAGGGTAAGGCGGAAGTTCTGGCGCGCGAGCCGTCCCTGCGGTGCTGTGCTCAGGCGGTCGTGGCCCGATCTTTCGGTCCGCCGGCGACGACTGCGGAATGTGCGGTCGGATTCCTCGCCCCCGGGGGCAGCCTCATCGTGGCGGAACCGCCGGGCGAGGGCGAACGATGGCCCGCTGCGGGCGTCGGCGAACTCGGTCTGCGCGACCTGGGCCCGCGTGAGGGTGGGGTGCGACATCTCATCCTGGCCGGGGCGGTCGACGACGCGTGGCCCCGGCCGGCACCTCGACCCCGGCGTTCGCCGCTTTTTGGCCGCTGACGGCGGGTCTTCGCGGCGTTGACCGCTGCGTGGTCGGGCGGCGCTCCCCTGTCGCCGGGCGCGTGTGTTTCACGGGAAACATCTCGGGCGGCGCTCCCCTGTCGCCGGGCGCGTGTGTTTCACGGGAAACATCTCGGGCGGTGGGTCCTTGTCGCCGGGCGCGTGTGTTTCACGGGAAACATCTCGGGCGGTGGGTCCTTGACCCGGCATCGGTAGCAGAGAAGACTGACGGCGTGCAGGTCGACCTCGATTCCCTCCCCGAGGGCGCTCCGGAACCGGCGGCCAAGCGGCCGCGCCCGAGTCCTCGGATCATCGCCGTAGCCAATCAGAAGGGCGGCGTAGGAAAGACCACCACCACGATCAATCTGTCCGCGGCTCTGACGGAACTCGATCAGAGATGCCTGGTGGTGGATCTCGACCCCCAGGCCAATGCAACGACAGGCCTCGGGATAGACCCGCGAACGCTCGAGCAGTCGCTCTACGACGTGATTCTGCGCGAATCGCCCATCGAGGACTGCATCGAGGCGACCTCCATCCGGAACCTATTCATAGCCCCGTCGAGCCTGGACCTGGCCGGGGCCGAGGTGGAACTGGTTTCCAAGTTCAGCCGGGAGAGCCGACTGAAGAACGCCCTCGCACCCGTCCAGGACAGCTACGACTACATCTTCATCGACTGCCCGCCCTCGCTCGGCCTCCTGACCGTCAATGCGATGACTGCGGCAACCGAGGTTCTCGTCCCCATCCAATGCGAGTACTACGCGCTGGAGGGACTGGGCCAGCTCCTGGGCAATGTCGAGCTCGTCAGCCGGAACCTCAACGCCTCCCTCGAGGTCTCGACGATCATCCTCGTGATGTACGACGCCCGCACGAATCTCGCATCGCAGGTTGCGGGCGAGGTCCGGGCACACTTCGGCGACAAGGTGTGTCGACAGATCGTGCCCCGGTCGGTGCGCCTCTCGGAGGCGCCCTCGTTCGGCCAACCGATCACTACCTTCGATCCCTCATCGCGTGGTGCCCTCGCCTATCGAGAGCTGGCAAGGGAGGTACACCATGGCAACTCGGCGTAGCGGTTTGGGGAAGGGGCTCGGAGCACTGATCCCCGAGTCGGGCGACGGGGATGGGGAGGCCGCGTTCAGGGAGCTCCCGGTCCTGTCGATCGAGCCCAACCAGTACCAGCCCCGCGAGCGCTTCGGAGACGAGGCCCTCGAAGCGCTGGTGGAGTCCGTCCGGGACCTGGGTGTCCTGCAGCCGGTTCTCGTGCGGCGCACAGGCTCAGCGACATACGAGCTGATAGCGGGGGAGCGGCGGTGGCGTGCAGCAAAGCGACTCGGCCTGGAGACCATTCCCGCCGTCGTGCGGGACGTTGAGAACCAGGCGTCCCTGGAGCAGGCGCTGGTCGAGAACCTGGTCCGTGAGGAACTGACCCCGATGGAGGAGGCGACCGCGTATCAGCAACTGGTGGAGGACTTCGGGTTCACCCAGGAGCAGGTCGCGCACCGGGTCGGACGCAGTCGCTCAGCAGTAGCGAACACGATCCGGCTTCTTCAGTTGCCGGCGACCGTCCAACGAATGGTCAATGACGGGATTCTCTCTGCCGGTCATGCGCGGGTGCTCCTGTCGATCGAGGACCGTTCGGAACTGGAGCGTGAGGCGCGTCGTGCCGCGGATGAGGGCTGGACGGTGCGTGGGCTCGAGAGTCATCTCAAGCGTGATGCCGACCCGCCGGTGGGGGACCAGCCTGACACTGCGCCGGTAGGGGAGAAGGGTGGTCGTGCCGGTGGGGGAGCCGGCGCCGATGGCCCCCGGCCCTCACCGGGCGACCGTCCCGCTGCTGTTCTGGAATTGGAGAGCCTCCTCGGCGACCACCTTGCCACCCGGGTTCGCGTCGACCTCGGCGCACAGAAGGGGAAAGTGGTCATCGAGTTCGCCGATCTCGCTGATCTCGAGCGGATTTCCCGCCTCATGCTCTAGTGAGGAGACGCCCGCCACTGGCATTCTGACAAACCTAAAGCTCAACTAGAGATTTAGTTGACTACCTCACAGGTTTATCCACAGTCTGTGAACAACACTGTGGGAAGCGGTTCTTCAGGGCTCGTGCGGACCTTGACCCTCGAGTGGGGCCACAACCCATTCCTCGACCGAGCGCGCCACGGAGTCAGCCAGATCTCCGAGGGACCGGACCACGGCTTCAGGCGGTCCGACACGACACACCACGGCGGGCATCCTCGTCGCCCGGAGCACGGGAAGACGCATGCCCTCGCAGGTGTGGGAGGTGTCGAGCACCACACCGCACTCCCGTGCGAGGCGTCGAGCCAGCTGTCGCCCGCCGATCGATTCGTACCCTTCGGTCGAGAAGTACAGCGCCCGACAGGCCGGAGTCTCGTGAATGCTGATGCCCAGATAGGCGATCGCCCGGAACTCGTTGGCGACTTCGGCGTGTTCGGTGGCGTCATCGCCACTCACAGTGGTGACGACGGCGCCATGTCGGCTGAGAAGGCGTGCGCACGCGCCGACGAGCGCCGCGGCGCCGCCGAAGTCGCCGATCACGATGCGGGCGCCGGCGAGCTCGGGGGGATCGAAGCGCAGCGACTCGGCCTCGAGGACCGCCGCAACCGACTGACCCGAGGAATGGCCACTGACGCGGGACAGAGCTGCCAGCGTCTCGGGGCCGACGACGGCATCGGCGGTCACGGCGATGTTGCGTTGGAACTCCTCGACTGCTCCGGCGGTGTCGGGCCCGAACACGCCGTCGACACGTCCGGCGTTGAACCCGAGGGAACCGAGGCGGCTCTGGAGAGAGGCGACGTCGTCGCCGCGGTACATGGGTGACCTCAGATAGAGGAGCCGATCTCCCAGCCGGAAGGCCGCTTCGATCAGGGCATTCCACGTCTGGTGGCCGACGTCGCCGTCGGGCTCGAGCCCCCGGCTGACCTGGAAGCGCCGCACGGCTTCGCTGGTGGCGCCGCCGAATTCCCCGGGGCGGTCGTTGACCGGGAAGCCGGCGTCACCCAGCCGCCGCTGGAGATCTCGGACTGCGTCACCGGAGTCGCCGGGCCCGAGCGGGAGGATGTCGTTGCTCATCGGCTCGCAGCGAACGCTATCAGGCGTGCGCGGGCGTCGACGCGAACGATCCCCGGCGCCGAACCGGGGATCGCTGCGGGAATGGGTGGCGTTGCGGCGCCGGGACCGGGTCAGCTGAGGAAGTCACCCAGTTCGTCGAGGAGTGCGCCCTTCGGCTTGGCTCCGACGATGCGCTTGGCGGGTTGTCCGTCGGAGAAGACGATCAGGGTCGGGATGCTCATGACCTCGAAGCGGCGGGCGACGTCGGGTGCCTCGTCGACGTTGATCTTCGCGATCTGGATCTTGTCGCCGTTCTCGGCGGCCAGTTCCTCGAGGATCGGGTGGATCATCTTGCAGGGGCCACACCACTCGGCCCAGAAGTCGACGAGGACGGGGAGTTCCGACGCACCGACTGTCTCGTCGAACGTCTGGGAGGAGAGTGTCGTGATTCCTTCGGCCATGGCTGGTCGCCTTCTTCCTGCGTGGTCGGAGTGTCGACGATGATGGTCGGCCACCCGGAGACGCTAGCGGTCTCGCTGTCGTGAGTGTGTAACCCGCCAGCCCGGTCGGTCATTCCCGACCGAACTGGTCATGAATGACCCGTGACGTGCTCAGTCGTGGAGTGTCTCGAGCCATCGTTCCGCGTCGATGGCGGCCATGCAGCCGGATCCAGCGGCCGTGACGGCCTGACGGTAGACGTCGTCCTGGACGTCACCGCATGCGAAGACGCCTTCGACTCCCGTACGGGACGAGTCCGGCTCGGTCACGAGATAGCCGTTGTCCTTCAACTTCAGTTGGCCGGCGAAGATGTCCGTGTTGGGCTTGTGTCCGATCGCGACGAACAGGCCGGTCACGGCGAGTTCGGTCTCGGTGCCGTCCACCGTGCTCGCCAGTTTCACGCCTTCGACCTTCGTGTCGCCGAGAATCTCGACGACCGTGTGATTCCACAGGAACTCGATCTTGTCGTTGCGGAAGGCCCGGTCCTGCATGATCTTCGAGGCGCGCAGCTCGTCACGGCGGTGGATGATCGTGACCTTCGACGCGAACTTCGTGAGGAAGAGCGCCTCCTCGACCGCGGAGTCACCGCCGCCGACGACGGCGATCTCCTGGTCCCTGAAGAAGAAGCCGTCGCAGGTGGCGCAGGTGGACAGCCCGTGTCCGATCAGGCGTTCCTCGTTCGGGAGACCCAGCATCAGTGACTTGGCACCGGTCGAGACGATGACGGCCTGGGCCGTGTAGCTGGGGTCCGCCGCATCCGGGTCGCCGACCCATATCCGGAAGGGCCGTTGAGAGAAGTCCACCCGGGTGACCTTGTCGGTGACCATCTCCGCGCCGAAACGGACCGCCTGCTCACGGAAGCGCATCATGAGCTCGGGACCCATGATGCCCTCGGGAAAGCCGGGGAAGTTCTCGACGTCGGTGGTGAGCATCAACTGCCCACCGGGCTGGTCGCTCGTCGACGAAGGCTGCCCCTCGATGACGAGAGGGGAGAGGTTGGCGCGTGCCGCGTAGACGGCGGCGGTGAGACCCGCCGGCCCGGATCCGATGATGACGACCTCGCGGTCGGCCTCGCTGGTCATGGTGTCCTCATTCGTGGTTTCACGACGATCTGTCTGCAGTGGAGGCAACCACCGCCAGCGGCCGGAGATTCCGCGCTGTCAGGAGGCTGCGCCTCGGGGGCGCCGACTCCAGAGGGCGAGGCCCCCGAGCGTGAAGGCGCCGCCGAGGATGAGATGCGTCGCCCACATGTCCGCCGGCAGGTAGTTGTCGATGAGTCGGGCGAGTCCGACGGTGAAGACCACCGCTACGACGAGTCCGAGGAGGGCGACGACGATCCCGTAGACGACGACACGTGCGATCGAGATGGCAGGGCCGAGTGCCTTGGACCGCACCTTGGAGATCGTGTCCACGATCGTCGTGGTGGCCGTGCGCGGCCAGTCCTCGGGAAGGGTGCGCGTCCGCTCCGTGACGTCGGCCCCGGTGACCGCCTCGTCGCTGCTCGTCATGGGCCGCAGGCTAGCCGACCCGGGTGCGTCGCCCCACGGGCGCGGTCGGTGGAATCAGCGCGCGGGGGTCACCGAGCAGTCGGCGAGGTCGATGACGAGGACCCCGTCGGGTGTGGGGGTCACGGCCACACGGCGGTCATCGACCGTGGCGACGAAGCTGCGCGCACCGTCCGCGCCCTCGAGAGAGGTGAGCACCTCCGCACACGCGAGGGCCTCGTCGGTCACGCCCACGGCTCCGTCGGGATCGAATCCGCCGGGTGCCGCCAGGTCGACGAGGTCGGTCGCGGCGACCTCCCCGAGATCGGGCAACACCGCCAGCATCGGGCCCACCGCAGCCGATTCCGTCGCATCGGACTGGGGGTCGTCGCCGCTGCCCTCACCCGCACCGCCGTCCCCGGTGGCGGCATCGTCACCGGCAACGGCCTCGGGAGCCGCCATCGCCTCGTCGGGTTCGGTGCGACCCGGCGCGTCCGCGGTCGTGTCGGACCCGGCCAGACCGGAGATCTCCGCCTCCTCGAGCGCCGCATCCGCGGCCGCCGAGCCGGCCGGTTCTCCGGTGGCGAAGTCGCCGTCGCCCTCATCGCCGTCGCCGGAGCTCGCCAGCACGGCGATGAGCGAGACGACGAGGAAACCCGCGGCGAGCGCCGCGGCGATGCCTGCGATCCGAAGCGTCCGGGTGGACATGTGCCGGCGGCGCCGTTGATCGTCGAGAGAGGTCACCGTGGTGTTCTCGCCGGTGTCCCCAGCGACAGCGAGAGCGGCGGCGACCGCCTGTTCGCGCTGGTCGGGGTCCGGGGGGGCCACGTCGGCGATGACGGCCCGTACCCGGCGGAGGGTCTCGACGCGGGCGGCGACCCGTGGGTCGCTGTCCGCGAGGGCGCGCTCGGCCTCTGAGGCCTCGCCGTCGAGGACGGCGGAGGCGATCTCGTCGAGGCGGGTGTCGTCGTTCATGAGGGTTCTCCACTGGGACGACGCACAGGGGTGTCCTGGTTCCCGTCATCGCCGAGAATCTCCGCGAGGCGGGCGCGGCCGCGTGCGATGCGGGAGCGTACGGTGCCGGGTGCGATCTCGAGCACGTCCGCGATCTCGGCGTAGTCGAGTTCGCAGAGGTCGCGCAGCACCACCGCCACCCTGAAGTCCTCGGGGAGTTCGCGCAGCGCTGCGTCGACGTCCACGCTCGCACTTACCGTGCGGCCGACGTCGACGTTCTCGTCCGGCGTCACGGACCCGGATCCGGGGTCGTCGTCGATGAGCCCGGGGCGGGGTCGCCGGCCCCGCCGGCGCATCTCGTCGAGGCAGGCGTTCGTCGCCACGCGATAGGACCACGTTGTGAACCTGGCCCGACCGTCGAAGCGGTCGAGCCCACGCACGATCGCCATCAGGGCCTCCTGGGTCGCATCGGCGGCGTCGGCATCGTTACCGGCGAGGCGTCGACAGATCGCCCAGATGCGGTCGTGATGTCGCCGTAGCAGCTCCTCGAGCGCAGCGCGGTCTCCCGAGCGCGCCGAGGCGACGAGGGCCGCGTCGTCGGAGGTGGTGAGTCGCGGCGGGTTCACGTGAGGACGCGGATCTCGCCGATCGCGACCTGATAGGGGGGTCCCTCGCCCAGGTCGGTGAGCCAGATCAGGACTGATCGGCCCTCGCGGCCGTCGAGATCGAAGGGCGTGGTGGCCGAGGTCGCCGTCACCGTGTCCACGGGTTCGCCCCAGTCCGCGAGAACCGTCTCGGATCCGTCGCCGATGTAGACCTGTGCCGTCCAGCCGGTGTCGGGCGACTCGACGACCACGACGTCGGCGGGACCGCTGACCGAGAGGTCGAGGACGACGCCGACGCCCGGCTTGAGGTCGGCGACGGGGGAGCGGTAGGTCTCCGTGTCCCAGACGGTCGCCGGGTCGCCGTCGATGAGCAGGTCGACGATGTCGTCGTGCTCGACGCCGGAGCCCGGCGGGGGATCGAACGACCGGACGCCTTCAACGGCGAGTACCTGCTCGGAGGATCCGCCGTCGCTCAGGCCGAGAGCAGAGGCGATGTCGTCGGCGATGTCGCCTCCGAGGTCGGTCTGGGCGAACAGGATGCCGGCTACGGCGAGCGCGGCGAGCGCCGCGGCCACCACCGACAGGACACGGCCGCGGCGGCGGGGCGGGCGGATCCGGGGAGCAGCCGGTCGGGGAGCACCGGTGGGGGTGGGGACCGCCGTGCGGCGAGCGGCGGGCGCCGTGGCGGTCGGGTCATGGGTCGTCGGGCGGGCGACCACGATGGTCGGTTCCCGCGACGGGTCCGGGCCGTAGCCGTCGAGATGGTCCGCCGCGTCGACGAGCGTGCGCAGTGCGGCTGCGAAGTCCTCAGCGGACCGGTGCCGCAGTTCACGGTCGCGGGTCAACCCGCGCATGACCACGTGCTCGACCGCCGGATCCAGCCCCGGGACGGCACGCCCCAGCGGTGGGGGATCGGTCCGTAGCCGGGCCAGCGCTACGGCCGTGTCGTTCTCCCCGGTGAACGGTGTCGCGCCGGCGAGGCACTCGTACAGCACGACCGACAACGCGTAGACGTCGCTGCGACCGTCGACGGGAACCCCCTCGACCTGCTCGGGGGAGAGGTACTTCGCCGTGCCGATGAGCGTGCCGGTGTTGGTGATGTCGCCTCCGCCGGTGGCCTTGGCTATGCCGAAGTCGGTCACCTTCACGCGCCGGTCCTCGCACAGCATGATGTTTCCCGGTTTGACATCGCGATGGACGATGCCCGCCTCGTGGGCCGCGGCCAGAGCGTCGGCGACGGGGATCGCCACGTCGACGGCGTCACGTACCGACAGAGGGGCGTACTCGTCGAGGAACTGGCGCAGTGTTATCCCCCGGATCAGCTCCATCACGATGGCTTCGACGTCGTCGTTGGAGACGGTGTCGAAGATCGACACGATGGACGGGTGCGACAGGCGGGCCGCGGCGATCGCCTCGGCATGGAATCTGGAGCGGAACGTCGGATCCGCGGCCAGGTGGGGGAACAGCATCTTGACCGCGACGAGCCGGTCGAGGACCTCGTCGCGGGCTTCCCAGACGCGGGCCATCCCACCGCTCGCCAGCGGTCGCGTTAGCCGGTACCTGCCGCCGATCGCAGTGCCGGCGAGGTCCGACATCGGTGGTGTCAGCGGGGTGTCTGTCACGGTGGCCTCGGACTGCGTCGGCCTCACCGTAGCTGTCGGCTCCACCGGGCACGGCGCGGTCGGAGCACGGTTGCCGTCAGGGACGGGCGACCCACGTCAGGCCGATGACCCGGGGTCCGGCGTGGCTTCCGATCACGGGACCGATGGTTCCCACCCGAAGATCGTCCGTATTCACGATGTCAGCGAGCGAGGCGATGAATTCGTCGACGTCGGGTGCCATCGCGTGCATGACGGTGATCTGTTCGACGTCGCCCGCGTCGGCGAGCTTGTCGTGGAGCCACGACAGCGCCTTGCGTCGGGTGCGCTGACGGCCCGCCTCCACGACGGCGCCACTCGAGAGGTCCACGATCGGCTTGATCGACAGCATCGTGCCCAACAGAGCCTGCGCCCCCCCGATCCGGCCGCCCTTCTTGAGGTTGTCGAGGGTGTCGAGTACGCCGAAGACGTGGATCCGTTCGGAGAGCTCGCCGCACCCTTCGACGATCTCGTCGGCGCTCGCCCCGGCTTCGGCGGCCCGGCAGGCATCGAGGACGATGGTCGCGAGTCCGGCGGTGATCGACCGGGAGTCGACGACCCGCACGTCGACGGTGCCTTCGAGAGCGTTGGCGGCGCTGCGTGCGGACTGGCCCGTCGCGGAGAGTTCGCCGGAGAGGTTGATGCACACGATCGAGCTGGCTCCCTCATCCGCGAGTCGACGGAACGTCGCGTCGAACGCGCCGGGGGAGGGCGCCGCCGTCTCGGGTAGGACCTCGCTGCGGGCCATCTCGGCGTAGAAGTCCTCCGGCGTCAGCTCCGTGACGTCGACGTACTCCCGGTCGCCGAAGCGGATGGTGAGCGGCACGATCGCGACGCGGTGTTGTTCGACCTCGGCTCTTGTGAGGTCGCAGGCGCTGTCGGTGACGATCCGTACGCCGCTCATGGGGGGGAACTCCTCGTTCGTGGACCGCAGCGAGACTACAGCTGATCGGCGGTGGCGTCCGTGGTGTCCGGATCTGTCCGCGGACGTTGTTCGGACCGGACGACGAGGCGCCTGTCCCGACGCAGGTCGCGGTGGTTTCTCACCCACCAGATCAACAGGAAGGCCAGGGCGACGACGGCGATGGCTATACCGACGCCACTGAGGGCTGTGGAGCGCACGGTCAGCCGCGTTCTGTCCAGTTCGGTTGTGCCGTCGGCCGACAGAACCCGCACGACGACGAGTGAGTCGCCCGTGGCGCGTGCCTCGACATCGACGTCCACGGAGTTCAGTCCCGGTCCGAGGCGGAGGGGGAACTCGTCGCCGGCGGGGAACGACAGCTTGTCCGAGGACAGCGCCACGATGATGTCGACAGCGGCTTCACCTTCGTTGACGACCGTGATGGGGATGGTCGCCGCGCGACTGGTCAGAGTGAAGCGCTGGGGCTCCTGGGCACGCACGTCGGGGAGTGCGCCGTCCGTGTCCTGTGCGCCCGCCGGTCCGCCGGGGGCGAGGCTGACCACGACGAAGGCGACGGCGATGGCCGACAGAGCGAACCGTCGGCCCAATCGGATCACGGTCGTCGTCCGGTCAGGCGCAGTTCCATGACCGACAGTTCGTCCGGCCTGAGCCGGAAACCCATCCGTTCGTAGAGGTCGAGTGCGGGGCCGTTGCCGACCTGGGTGTTGACCAGGGCCTCGCGTGCGGCGTTTCCCCGCAGCCAACGCAGGGAGTCGGCGACGAGGGTCCGGCCGATTCCCCGTCCCTGTGCTCGGGGGTGTACGGCCAGGCGCTGCAGGTATCCGGTGGCGCCCGCCCGCCCGCAGATCACGTAGCCGACCGCGTCACCACGGGTCACGCGGAACCGGTGGACGGGTGTCGCGTCGAGGGCGTCGAGCAGGCCGCGTCGGTCGAGCCGCCAGAACTCGTCGAAGGCCGCGCGGTCGATCGTGAGCACGCTGGAACGGTCGCGTCGTCGGGCGCGACGCAGTGATCGACGGTCGTGGTCCGGGACGAATCGCAGATCGTGCGAGAGCAGGTGTAGCCGACCTCTCACCGTGAATCCGTGGCTGGCGAAGGGGTCGAGTTCGACAGCGGTCAGAGCGGACGTCATCAGATGGTCGCAGCCGAGGTCGCGTACGTGCTCGATGACGCGGGCGACGGTGTCGGGTGACAGGGGGGCCGCTGTGGGGGTGACCGGGGTGACCAGGCGCGACGACGGTCGATCGTTCCAGACCACGATTCGCACCCGGTCGGAACCGTGGGTGAGGTGGGTCGGGGCGGGCGGCACGATCCAAGGCTAGAAGTGTCAGGGGTACCCTCGCCGGGGTGGGGGTCCTCTTCGTCAGCCACGAGCGGTGTCTCGACCATCTCGGTGGGCCCGGTCACCCCGAACGTCCCGGCCGCCTCGACGCCGTCTCGGCCGGCCTCGCGGCCGAGGACCTGATCGACGCGCTCACCCCCGTGGTGGCGGTTCCGGCCACCGACGCCGAGGTCCTCGCCGTGCACGACGAGGCGATGCTCGCCCTCGTACGTGATCTCAGCGAACGCGGCGGAGGGGCGATCGATCCCGACACCCGTGTCAACGTGGCTTCGCTCGACGCGGCCCGCCTCGCCGCGGGAGCAGGGCTCGAGGCGCTGCGTCGTCTCGACGCGGGTGAGGGGACGGCGGCGTTCTGTGCGGTACGACCGCCGGGCCACCACGCCACGCGGAACAAGTCGATGGGCTTCTGCCTCTTCAACAACGTGGCCGTGAGCGCGCGCCACCTCGTCGAGCGGGGTGAAAGGGTGCTCATCGTCGACTACGACGCCCATCACGGCAACGGGACCCAGGACGTCTTCTACACCGACGACAGGGTCATGTTCGTGTCGTTGCATCAGGACCGTTCCTTCCCGGGCACGGGGGAACTCCACGAACGGGGCGCGGGTGAGGCCTTCGGGTTCACGTTGAACCTGCCGCTGCCGGCGCACGCCACCGGGGACGTCTACATGGCGGCGTGGGACGGCCTCGTCCTTCCCGCCGTCGAACGGTTCGGCCCGACATGGGTCCTGGTGTCAGCCGGTTTCGACGCGCACCGCGCCGATCCGTTGACCGCGCTCGGACTGACGTCGGGCGACTTCGCCGACCTCACGGCGGCGGTGGTCGCGGTCGCCCCACCCGGCCGCCTCGTCGCCTTTCTCGAGGGCGGCTACGACCTGACCGCCGTGGCGGAGTCCGCCGCGGCGTGTGTGGGCGCGATGGCCGGTGTGCGGATCGCCCCGGAGGCGCCCAGCGCCGGTGGGCCCGGGGCCCATGTGGTCGACCGGGCGGCGGCGATCTTCGGCGCGGAGCCGTGACGCTGTCGGGGTTGCCGCGGGTGTTGGCCCAGGTGGAACCGCTCGCCCGACGCTTCACGGCGGCCGGACACCGGATCTACCTGGTCGGCGGCGTCGTGCGCGACCTGTGGCTCGACCGTGACGTCGACGGGGGCGACATCGATCTGACCACCGACGCCCGTCCCGAGGCGACCCGGTCCATCGTCGCGCCTGTCGCCGACCAGCTGTGGACCCAGGGCGAACGATTCGGCACCATCGGCTGCACGATCGCCGGCCGTAGCTTCGAGATAACCACCCACCGCGCCGAGTCCTATGACGCCGCGTCCCGCAAGCCGGACGTGATTTTCGGCGACGATGTCACGGTGGACCTGTCCCGTCGGGACTTCACGGTCAACGCGATGGCCTGGGAGGTTCCCGACGGGACGCTGGTCGATCCTTTCGGAGGTGTGGCTGACATCGACGCCGGGGTCCTCCGCACGCCCCTGGAACCGGTCGAGTCGTTCTCCGACGATCCACTGCGCATGGTCCGCGCCGCCCGTTTCGCGGCCTCTCTGGGGCTGCGCCCCACGCCCGGGGTCCTGGCGGCGATGCGCGATCTCGCGCCCCGGCTCGCGATCGTCGCGGTGGAGAGGATCCGCGAGGAACTCGAGGACAAGCTCCTCGTCGTCCCGGAGGCGGCGGTCGGTCTGTCGCTGCTCGCCGAGACGGGTCTCCTCGCGCAGGTGATCCCCGAGCTGGCCGCCGAGGAGCCGGCCGCCCGGGCGGTGCGTCGGGTGGAGGCCGTCCCCGCCACGCGCCTGGTCCGCCTGGCGGCCCTCCTCGCGGATCTCGATCCGGCGGCGCTGGCCGCACGGCTCGCGGCTCTGCGGACCTCCAACGCCGACCGCCGCGCGGTGAGTCGCCTCGTCGCGGGTGCGCGCACCGTGAGCGCCGGGCCGCCGGCCGATGCCGGGGCGATCCGCAGGCTCGTCCTCGACGTCGCCGACCCGGCGTTGTCGGGGCTCGACGAGGTGCTGGCGCTGGGGGCCGCCCTGGCCGGCGACGCGACGGTCGCGCCATGGAGGTCGGCACATGGTCGGCTCAGCGCCACCGAGGACCTCACGGATCTGACCGGCCCGCTCGACGGGGTGGCGGTCGCCGAGCTACTCGGAATCGAACCCGGGCCGATCGTCGGTGAGGCGCTGCGCGAACAGCAGCGGATCCGGATCGCGGATGGTCCCCTGAGTCCCGACGAGGCGCGCCGCGCGCTGTCGGGTTGGTGGAAGACCCGAGCCGGCCACACGGGGTGAACGGACAGCGACCTGTGCGGCCGGAGGGTCCGGGGCCCCGGCCGGGGGTACCCTGCGGACTGTGCCGTTCCACAACGCGGTGAGCCCCGCCGAGCTGGCCGAGGCCGGCGGCGACATCGACTACCGACTCGCGCGGCAGTCCGTGTTGCGGGCGTTTCGCGAGGGACGCGTCGGTACCGACGAGATCTGTGACGCCCATCCCGAACTGATGCGGGTGGCGCGTTCGTCGGGGGAGCCGACGCAGCGGCGCTGCGAGGTGTGTGCCGACGCCGATCTGGTGCAGGTGCGCTACGTGTTCGGACCGCGGTTGTCGAAGGGCGGACGCTGCGTGACCACGGCGGCCGAACTGGAACGCATCGCGGCCCGCAAGGGGACCTTCACCTGTTACACGGTCGAGGTGTGTCCCGGCTGCGGTTGGAACCATCTCGCGCGCAGCCACGTGCTCGAGTCCCGGGCCTGACGCCGGCCCCGCCACGGTTCCTGAAACCGGTCCTGGCGCCGACCACCGGGCCCGTCCGCCCTCGGCGTTCTCCGGGCGGCGAATGGCGCGACATGCTAAAGTGGCACCCTCGACCGACCGCCGGAAGCGCATGCGCACCCGGACGGAGAAGGGAGACACTCATGAAGCGTCCCACTGCGCCGTCTATCCGATCCCGCAAGGTGCGGGACGGGAAAGACCCGCTCGTAATGATCACCGCCTACGACGCCCCGAGCGCCCATATCGCCTCGGAGGCCGGCGTCGACCTCATCCTGGTCGGCGACTCACTCGCGATGGTCGTCCTCGGCTACGACGACACCCTCCAGGTGACCGTCGACGACATGGCCCACCACACGGCCGCCGTCGCGCGGGCCAAGCCCACGCCGCTGATCGTGGCCGACCTTCCGTGGATGAGTTACCACGTGTCGGCGGCGGAGACCGTGACGAACGCCGCGAGGTTGATCCGCGCGGGAGCGCAGTCCGTGAAGCTCGAAGGTGGCCGTGAACGCCTCACGATGATCGAGGCAATCGTCGCCGCGGAGATCCCCGTGATGGGTCACCTCGGCCTCACGCCGCAGTCCGTGCACGCGATGGGCGGATTCAAGGTGCAGGGCCGCACGACCGAGGCGGCTCTGGCCCTCGTCGAAGAGGCGAAGGCCCTCGAGCACGCGGGGTGTTTCGCTCTGGTCCTCGAGGGTGTGCCGACCGCCGTCGCGCGGATGGTCACCGAGGCCGTCGACATCCCGACCATCGGCATCGGGGCGGGCCCCCACTGCGACGGCCAGGTTCTCGTGTTCCACGACGCCCTGGGCATCCAGAACCGGATCCTGCCGAAGTTCGTGCGCCGCTACGCCGAGCTCGAGACCGACGCCATCGCCGCGCTGGGCGAGTACGCGGCCGACGTCCGCTCCGGAGAGTTCCCTTCGCCCGACGAGAGCTACTCGCTCTCCGAGGACGTGGCCACGGAGCTCGACCTCTACAGCGCCGGCACGACCTGAGGCCCACGCGAACCGTGATCGCGGCGCACTGTCACAGGTGCGCGTCATCGTGTCCGGTGATGGAGTGTCACGCAGTCACCGTTAGCATCGACAGGCACAACTCGACCCTGCTCCGGACCGTCCGGGGCCCCGGCAACGCCGGGTCCAGAGGGAGGTGATGCTCGCGATGCGAGCGTACGAACTGATGATCATCCTCGACGGAGACACCTCCGACGAGGTCGTCGACGAGATTCTCGGCCGTGTCGGTGACGGTGTCACCGCGGTCGAAGGAGAAGTCGCCACCACCGACAAGTGGGGGAAGCGTCGCTTCGCCTACCCGATCGACCACAAGACCGAAGGCGTCTACGTGGTCCTGGAGATCGTGACCTCCGGCGGGGATCTCTCGGCCGTCGAGAGGTTGCTGCGGCTCGCGGACCCGGTCGTCCGCCACAAGCTCATCCGTCTGCCTGATCACGAAGCGGACCGTCGTGGACTCTTCGGTCGTGCCGCAGCGGGCAGCACGGCCACCCAGGAGTAGGTCATGGCATTCGACAACACCGTCACACTCATCGGGAACATCACTCGCGATCCCGAGCTCCGGTTCACGCCCAACGGCGCCGCCGTCGCGACATTCGGGCTCGCGTGGAACCGGCGCTACCAGCGCAACGGAGAACAGGTCGAAGAGGTCTCCTTCTTCGACATCACCTGCTGGAGTTCTCTGGCAGAGAACGTGTGCGAGTCACTCGTCAAGGGGAACCGGGTGGTCGTGTACGGCCGCCTCGAGCAGCGCTCGTGGGAGAACTCCGAGGGCGAACGCCGTTCCAAGGTCGAGGTCATCGCGGACGAGGTCGCACCCAGCCTCCGCTGGGCGTCGGCCGAAGTGAACCGCAACGAACGCTCCGAGAGCGCCCAGGGTGGGGGCTCGGGAGGTTCCGGGAACCGTGGCGGCGGTGGCGGCTCGAACCGCTCCGTCTCCAACGAGCCCGGTGGTGGATCCAACTACGACTTCGATGAGGAACCGTTCTGATGGCCAAGAAGGTGCGCACGAAAAACAAGGACAACGCGCGGCGCAGCAAGAAGAAGGTCAGCGTCCTGACCCAGGAGAAGGTCGAGTACATCGACTACAAGGACGTCAACCTGCTGCGACGCTTCGTCTCGGACCGGGCCAAGATCCGCGCCCGGCGGGTGACCGGCAACGACGCCCAGCAGCAGCGTGAGGTCGCCATGGCGATCAAGAACGCCCGCGAGATGGCGCTGCTGCCCTACGCCAACCGCATCACGCAGTCCCGTTCCAACAGAGGTGGACGCGACGGTGGTGGCGGGCGTGTCGGTGGACCGGCCCCGCGTCCCACGGCGCCGCCGCCCAGCCCACGCCGTGACGGCGAGGGTGAGGGTGACGAGGCCGTGGCCAATGACGACGGAGGGGATGAATAGATGAAGGTCATCCTTCGAGCTGACGTCGACGACCTCGGTCACCGCGGTGACGTCGTCGAGGTAGCGGACGGCTACGGCCGCAACTTCCTGGTTCCCCGCGGGCTGGCCATGCTCGCCAGCGAGGGAGCCGAGCGCCAGGCCAAGGCCATGCGCCGCTCACGCGAAGTCAAGGACGCCCGTGAGAAGGGCGAGGCGGAGGAGATGGCGGTTCGCCTGACCGGGACCACGCTGCGGCTCGCGGCGCGGGCCGGCGACGGCGGACGTCTCTTCGGCTCCGTCACGGCCGCCGACATCGTCACGGCCGCCTCCGAGCAGGCGAACGTCACGCTGGACCGCAAAGTCGTGGACATCGCCGAGGCGATCAAGGAGGTGGGTGTCCACACGGTGTGGGCCCGCCCCCACGCCGAGGTCGAGTTCCCCCTGACCGTCGAGGTCATCGCAGACGAATGAGTGAGTCGGCGCCCCCTCTGTGGAGAAGACCTCCGGTCGTCCACAGGGGGGCGCCGGGTCATCCACAGCGCGTGCAGTGTCGCGCCCGCGTTTTCCCCTGGCGGAGGCGCGATATCCCGTGCCCATCCCCTGGTACCCCACAGGGCACAGCGACAATGGTGGTGCGCCCATGACCACCGCCACCGCACCCCGATCCGATCGCATCCCTCCGCACAATCTCCAGGCGGAGGAGTCGCTGCTCGGCGCGATGCTCCTGTCGAAGGAGGCCATCGGCGACGCTCTCGAACTGGTCCGGGCCGAGCACTTCTACAAGCCGACACACGGTCACGTGTTCGAGGCGATCACGTCGCTGTACTCCGCAGGTGAACCGGTCGACGCGGTCACGGTGGCCGACGAGTTGGGCCGTGCCGATCTGCTCGAGGCCGTCGGGGGTCCCGGTGGGTTGGTGCAGATCCAGGCGTCGACACCGGCCGCGAGCAACGCCGGCCACTACGCCCAGATCGTGCTGGAGCACGCCACGCTGCGAAAGCTCATCGCGACCGCCCACGAGATCGCCGATCTCGGCTATAGCCAACCCGACGACGTCGAGAAGGCCGTGGATCATGCCGAGTCGCTGGTCTACCAGGTGGCCCAGGGCAAGGTCGCCGACACGATGGCGGGCATCCACGAGCTGTTGTCGGAGAACCTGGACCGCCTCGAGCAACTCTACGAACGGGGCGATTCCATCACGGGAACGCCCACCGGCTACACGGACCTCGATGAGCTCCTGTCGGGCCTGCAGCCCTCGACGCTCGTCGTCATCGGTGCCCGCCCCGCGGTGGGCAAGACGAGCTTCGCGCTCGGCATGGTGGCCCATGCCGCCGTGAAGGCCAACCGTCCGGTGCTGTTCTTCTCGCTGGAGATGAGCCAGCTCGAGATCTCCCAGCGCCTGTTGTGTGCCGACGCCCGGGTCGATGCCCGCAGCGTCCGTAACGGCACGCTGAACGAACAGGACTGGTCCAACATCAGCCACGCCGTGGGACGCCTCGCGGAGTCGTCCATCTTCATCGACGACAACCCCAACATCACGGCCATGGAGATCCGGGCCAAGGCGCGACGGCTGAAGAGCCGTGTCGGCGACCTCGGCATGGTGGTCGTCGACTATCTCCAGTTGATGACCGGCCGTTCGGGCGCTGAGAGCCGTCAGGTCGAGGTATCCGAGATCAGCAGGGCGCTCAAGATCCTCGCCCGGGAACTCGAGTGTCCCGTCATCGCGCTGTCGCAGCTGTCCCGTGGGCTCGAGATGCGCCAGGACAAGCGGCCGATCCTGGCCGACCTGCGTGAGTCGGGTGCGATCGAGCAGGACGCCGACGTGGTGATGTTCCTGTACCGCGACGAGGTGTACAACCCCGAGACGTCCGATGCCGGCACCGCGGAGGTCCACGTGGCCAAGCACCGCACCGGTCCCACCGGCACCGTCCGGCTGGCGTTCGTCCCCCGGTACACACTCTTCGCCAACATGGCCCGCAACCAGGGCTGAGAGAAACCAGGGCTGAGATCGCAGCGGTCCGACCGGACCGGGAGGGGCAAGGGGGGCGGAGGTCCCACGGACCAGCGCCGAAGCGCTGGCGGCGATGCGATATGGGAGGGTGTGGTCCCTCCGCCCTTACCCCTGCTGCCGGCGGGGGCGAAACCGCCGACATGGTGTGCATCGTCGTCGGGACCCCTCGACTTGAGAAGTGGGGGCGAGGTTGGCGCCCAGATGATTCGCCCGGCCCACTTCCGGCCCGGGTCAGGGTTCCGGGCCTGGCGGTGGCGGGCGATTACCGACCTCGCCGTGGGCTCGGTAGGGTGCGCACCGACGTGTTTCTCGGTGAGAATCTCCTCGGTTGGCTTCTTCTCGCGCTCGGAGGCGCGCTCGCGGTCGGGCATCTGCTCGCCCTCGTGCGTCCTCGCGAGGTCGGAGGAGCGCCCGGGGACCTCCCGAGGCCACCGCTGGCCCGGTCGATATTCATGATCGTCCTCGGGACGGCGGTGGCGGTCTGGTCGCTGGCGAGCATCGTCGGCGGCTGACGACACGGTCCGGCCGCGACGGACGTGGTCGGTACGGTTCGCATGTGACATGGAGAGGGATTGCGTGATGGGTGAGTTCATCAAGCTCGAGGACGGCCGCGACGACGGCGTTGCGGTCATCCGGTTGGATCGTCCGCCGATGAACGCGATCAACCGACAGGTCACCGCTGAGCTCGGTGAGATCGTCACGGCCCTGGCAGGCCGCGACGACCTCGGTGCCGTCGTGATGTGGGGTGGCCCCAAGATCTTCGCCGCCGGAGCGGACGTGAAGGAGTTTGCCGATTTCGGCCCCGCCGAGGCCGAGAAGCTCTCCCACGGGCTCAACGACGTGCTGTTGGCGTTCGGGCGGCTACCGCAGGTCACCATCGCCGCCATCAACGGGTACGCGCTCGGCGGCGGGTGTGAGGTGGCGCTCGCGGCCGACTTCCGCGTGGTGGGCGACGACGCGGTCCTCGGCCAGCCCGAGATCCTCCTCGGGGTCATCCCCGGAGCCGGGGGTACCCAGAGGTTGACCCGGGTCGTCGGCGTCACGAAGGCCAAGGAGCTGGTCTTCACCGGCCGCACCGTGAAGGCTGACGAGGCCGTGGAGATCGGCCTGGCCAGCGCGGTGCATCCGGCCGCCGACCTGTACGAGGCGGCAATGGCCCTCGCGGCCCGCTACGCCGCCGGACCCGCCGCGATCGCGTATGCGAAGCGCGCCATCGACACCGGCATCGAACAGGACATCGCGACCGCGGTGGCCACCGAGGCCCGCGAGTTCGGTGCCGTGTTCGGTACCGAGGACAAAGCGACGGGCATTGCCAGCTTCCTCGAGAACGGACCCGGAAAGGCCACGTTCAACAGGCGATGAGACGGTGACGACGCTGCGGGACCCGGCGAGCGCCGCGCCGGGGGAGTTCACGGCTCTGCACATCGGGCCCATCGAGGTGTGGCCCCCCGTCGTGCTCGCTCCGATGGCGGGTGTCACCGACCTCCCCTTCCGCCGCCTGTGCCGTACCCACGGCGCGGGTCTGTACGTCAACCAGATGATCACCGCGCGCGGTTGGCTCGAACGGGACCCGAAGACGCTCAAGCTCGCGGAATTCGGTCCCGACGAGACGCCCCGTTCGATCCAGCTCTACGGGACCGACCCCCGCGACGTCGGTGAGGCCGCGCAGCGGCTCGTGGAGGCAGACGGGGTCGACCACATCGACATGAACTTCGGCTGCCCGGTTCCGAAGGTGACCCGTCACGGTGGGGGAGCGGCTCTGCCGTACCGACGTGACCTGCTGCGCGCCATCGTGCGGGCGGCCGTGAACGGCGCGGGGGAGGTACCGGTGACGATCAAGTTCCGGATCGGGATCGACGACGAGATCGTCACCTACCTCGACACCGCCCGTATCGCCCAGGACGAGGGCTGCGCCGCCGTGTCGCTGCACGCCCGCACCGCTGAGCAGCTCTACAGCGGGAGCGCGGACTGGTCTGCGGTCGCCCGCCTCGTCGAGGCCGTCGACATCCCGGTCCTGGGGAACGGCGACGTGTTCGAAGCGTCCGACGCCCTCGCGATGATGCGGACGACGGGCTGCGCCGGTGTCGTCGTGGGTCGCGGTTGTCTCGGACGGCCATGGCTGTTCGCGCGCCTCGCGGCGGCCTTCGAGGGACAGGAACCACCTCCTCTGCCCACCTTCGGCGAGGTCGCGGCGACGATGCTCGACCATGTGCGGCTCCTGGTCGAGTGGCAGGGGAGCGAAGGCGCGGTGAGGGTCTTCCGCAAGCACGCGCTGTGGTACCTGGTGGGGTTTCCGATCGGCGGCGACGTCCGCAACCGGGTGGCCCGGGTGTCCTCGGTTGCAGAACTCGAGGGTCTGCTCGGCGACATCGACCCGACGATCCCTTTCCCCCTCGAGGTCCTACGGACACCGCGCTCACACACAGGCGGCCCCAAGCAGGTCTCCCTTCCGGACCGCTACCTCGAGGATCCGGGCGCCACCGATCCGCTACCCGAGGCGGCGGGCGCCTACGCCTCGGGCGGATGACGCGGCCCGGACGCGGGCCGATCGTCCTGGCGTCGCGTTCGCCCCGTCGTCGACGGATCCTCGCCGACCTGGGCTTCGAGGTGTCGGTGTGTCCCGTCGACGTCGATGAGGAGTCGGTCGTGGCCGACCGCCGGACCGATCCGGGCGTGGCCGCTCTGGCGATAGCGAGGGTCAAGGCGGCTGCTGCCGTGGGTCGGGGCGTCGTGATGACGCTGGTCGCCGCCGACACGGTCGTCGAGGGCCCCGATGGCCTCGTCGGAGCGCCGCAGAGTCGGTCCGACGCGGTCGGGATCGTCTCTGGGCTGTCGCGGGCGTCGTTGCGGGTGGCAACCGGCGTGGTCGTCGTCACAGCGGACGGGTCCGCCGTCGGCGCGGTGAGGCTCTCCACCGTCACCCTCGGCCCGATCGACCGGACGGCCGCAGCGGCGTACGTCGCAACGGGTGCAGCCGACGACACCGCGGCCGGGCTCGAACTGCAGGGTCGGGGGTCCGGCTTCGTCGCGGCCGTCGAGGGTTGCTGGACCAACGTCGTCGGGTTGCCGGTGTGTGTGGTGCTCGCCCTGACCGGCTCGCAACCGACCGATTCGCAGTGTCGTGACCGCGACGGCGCGCCGTGTCGCGCCGTCGGTGGGGTGGATGCGAGCCCCGTCGAGTTGTGATCGGGGAGAATGCGGAGATGAACCCTTCGTCGAAGCCGTCGCCGTTCCCTTCGCCGGTCGTGACCGCCGGGTGGGTGGCAGCCCACCGCTCCGAGCTGGTGCTGGCCGATGTCCGCTGGTACCTCGACGGGCGTTCGGGTGCAGAGGAGTTCGCGTCGGCTCACATCCCGGGGGCGGTGTTCGTGGACCTCGATCTGGATCTGTCAGCCCGGCCGTCACGGCCCGGCGGCCGACACCCCCTTGCGGACCCGGCGGACTTCGCTGCTGCGATGGGTCGTCTCGGTATCGCCGAGGACACCCCCGTGGTGGCCTACGACGACACCGGGGGTGTCACCGCCGGCCGCCTGTGGTGGATGTTGTCGGTGCTCGGATGTCCGGTCGCCGTTCTCGACGGCGGCATCGCCGCCTGGGAGGGGAGCCTCGAGTCCGGCCCGGTTACGACGACGCCGGTCGAGCGCCCGACGCGGCAGTGGCCGACCGACCGTCTCATCACCACTGCAGAACTGCACCGTCGACTGGGTGAGCCGTCCCTGGTGGTGCTCGACGCACGTTCGGCCGACCGCCACCGTGGCGCGGACCATCCTCTCGATGTCCGTCGTGGCCACGTCCCCGGCGCACGTTCGGCACCGTCGACGGCGAACGTGGACGGGTCGGGGGCGCTGTTGCCCGCCGGGGACCTGGCGCGCCGCTACGGCGCGCTGGGAGTCGCCGATGCCGAGGAGGTCGTCGCCTATTGCGGGTCCGGCGTCAGCGCATGTCTGGACCTGCTGGCCATGGAGGTGGCCGGGTACCCACCGGGGCGACTCTACGTCGGCTCCTGGTCCGCGTGGGGAGCGGATCCGGCTCTGCCCCTCGAGACCGGGGCGGATGGGGCTCAGGGGGGCGGCGGGGCGGACGGGCCCGCGGTCGTGTGACCGCCCGGACCCTCTGGGCGTATCGGGAGCCGGAAGCCCACGGCTGAACCACCGTCGGGTCGGCGTCGGGCCCAGACCTCCCCGCTGTGCGCGTCGACGATCTGTCGCACGATTGCCAGGCCGAGTCCCGAACCGGGCGCGTCACGCGCCTCGGCCGTCCGGTAGAAGCGGTCGAAGACCCGGGACGCTTCGTCGTCGGACGCTTCGTCGTCGTGGATGCCCGGTCCGCGGTCGAGCACCTCGACGGCGCCGGGGGAGACGACGATCTCGATGGGCGCATCCGGTGGGCTGAACTTGGCCGCGTTGCCCACGATGTTGGACAGGGCGCGCTCGACGCCGGGTCTGATCGCCGAGACAGCGATGTCGCCATGGGTGACGACGTCGACCCTACGGCCGGTCCGTCGCCGGGTCCGCCGGGCCACGTCCTCGGCGACGGCCGAGAGGAGGAACCGGGTCACCGGCTCGTCGGCGCGGTCGGGGTCGGTGGCGAGTTCGACGAGCTCGGTGGTGAGGTCGGCCAGTTCGCCGAGCTCGAGGCGGATGTCGGCGAGGATCTCGTCGCGTTGGGAGTCGTCGAGAGCGGCGATCCGGCGTTGGAGGATCTCGACATTCGTGGTCAGGCTGGTGAGCGGCGTCCGCAGCTCGTGGCTCGCGTCCTGAACGAGGTGGCGCTGTTGGCGTCGCGAGGTTGCGAGGGCGTCGAGCATGGTGTTGAAGCTGCGCCCGAGTCGGCCGACCTCGTCGCCACCGGACACGGCGATCGGCGTGGTGAGATCGCCGGTGGTGGCCACGCGCTCGGCTGCGGCGGTCAACTCCTCGACCGGTCGGGTCACGCGCCGGCTGACGAACCAGCCGAGCCCGGCGACCACGGCTGCGGCGATCACGCCGAAGACGATCGTGCGCCGGGCGAGCACCGTCAGGGCGTTGTCGACCTCGGTTAGTGGACGGGCCACCTGAACCGCCCCCGCTCCCGGGAGCGCCGCTGTCAGAACCCGGAAGTCGTCGCCGTCGATCGAAACGGTGCGGTAGCGCTCCCCGTCGCCGTTCGCCGCAATGCGACGATCGGTCGCGTCCACGGGGAGTGCGGGCTGGCTCTCCACCGAGAAGCGCACGGCACCCGTGCGGTCGAGGATCTGGACGAGGGCGTCGAACTCCAACAGGACGACGCCATCGAGTCCGGGCCGGGCGGCTGCGCGTACGCGCCGGGCGTCGAAGCCCTCGGCGAGACTCGGAGCCCCGGTGAGGCGGTCGGCGCGTGCGGAGAGGAACTCGTCGATCTCGTCGGTGAACGCGCCCCGGGCCGAGAAGTAGGCACCGACGGTCGCGATTACGACTGCGGTGACGACCGCCCCCGCCAGCAGGCTGGCGAGCCTGCCGCGCAGGCTCACGACTCGCGGGCGACGTATCCCACACCCCGCACGGTGTGAATGAGACGGGTCGCGTCGTCGCTCTCGGTCTTGCGGCGGAGGTATCCGATGTAGACGTCGAGGGACTTCGAGGTGGTCGCGAAGTCGTAGCCCCAGATGCGCTCGTAGATGAGCTCCCTGCTCAACACGATGTCTCGGTTGTGTACGAGTAGCTCGAGCAGGTCGAACTCGGTCTTGGTCAGCTCGAGTTCCCTGCCGGCGCGGCTGACCCGGCGGCTGTCGCGGTCCACGACGAGATCGCCGAGGGACAGGGTCTCGTGGTGCGTGGCCGCCGCCCCGACGACGGAGGTGCGGCGTAGCAGGGCGCGCAGGCGTGCGAGCAGCTCGTCGAGGGCGAATGGTTTCGCGAGGTAGTCGTCGGCCCCGGCGTCCAGTCCGGCGACGCGGTCGCCGACCTCGTGACGGGCAGTCAACATCAGCACCGGGGTCCGGTCGCCCTTCTCCCGCAGGCGCCGACACACGGTCAACCCGTCGACGAGGGGCATCATCACGTCGAGCACGACGACGTCCGGGCTGAGCGTCACGAGCTTCTCGAGTGCGTCGGCGCCGTCGACGGCAGTGGTGACCGCGTACCCCTCGAGGGTGAGGGCCCGTTCGAGGGAGGTTCTCACACTCGTGTCGTCCTCGGCACACAGCACCCGCGCGGTCTCGGCCATCGAAGAAGCGTACGACGGCGCCCGGACGCGAACCGGCGGCGCCGACGATTCTTACCCGCTTCTCGCGTGGCGGCCCGCCGCCGATGGCTGTCACCGCGGCGTCCTACCATCCGTTCGATGTCTCCTGTCGACACCGCTGCAGCGGAGAACGCCTCGCCCGTCAGCGGGCACGTCGTGGCGGTCGGGCCGGCGGCCTTCGACGCGCTCGACGCAGCCATCGACACGGCGAAGGCGGGTGATGCCCTCGCCACGGTGACGGTGGTCGTGCCCACGAACTACGTCGCCGTCGCCGTTCGTCGCCATCTGGTGCAGCGGCGCGGCGCCCTCGCGGCGGTCACCTTCCTCACCGCCTACCGGCTCGCAGAGCTGGTGGCGGCACCGACCCTCGCCGCTGCCGGTCGACGGCCTGTCTCGGCGCCGGTCATCACGGCCGCCGTCCGGCGGACGCTGATGGCCGATCCCGGGGTGTTCGCGGCTGTCGCAGGTCACCCGTCCACAGAGCGCGCCCTGGTCAACGCCTACCGGGAGCTCGCCGACGTCCCTGACCGGTTCAGCTCCGCCGTCGCCCGTCAGGGTCCCCGCCCCCGCGACGTCGTCCGGATCGTCACGGAGGCCCGGCGCCGCATCGCCGGGGAGTGGTACGACGAGTCGGACCTGCTGGCTGCGGCGACATCGTCGATCGCCTCGGCGGCCGCGGTGCCGGTGCTCGCGGAGCTGGGCGCAGTGATCGTCTATCTGCCGCAACGTATGGGGGAGTCCACGTCGGCCATGTTGCGGGCCCTCGCGGCGGACCACCCGGTGTCGGTCGTGGCGGCTGCAACCGGTGTCGACGATGCCGACGCCGCCGTCCGGGAATCGGTACGACGTCTCGGCGTCGAGTGGACCCCGCCGGATCCGGTCACCCCGGCCGCGGACCGCGTGGTGTCGGTGTCGGACCCCGAAGAGGAGGTCCGGCTCGTGGTGAGCGAGGTCGTGGCCGCCGGTAGCGCCGGGATCCGCCCCGACCGGATGGCGATTCTCTACGGCGGCGACGAGCCGTACGCCCGGCTGCTGCACGAGCACCTGCGCGGCGCGCAGGTCGCGTTCAACGGTTCTTCGTTGCGGACGATCTCCGAGGGCGTCCTCGGCCGGGCCGTTCTGGGACTCCTGGGGCTGGCGGATCGGGACTGGCGTCGCGAGGACGTGATGGCCGTGATCGGGTCGGGTCTCATGGTGGACGGGTCCGGAGCCCCGGTGCCGGCGGCTGCGTGGGAGCGCGTCTCGCGTGCGGCGGGGGTGGTCGGCGGCGCGGACTGGGACACACGCCTGCACCGGTACGGCGCCGACCTCGAGGATCGCATCGCCTTGTTGGCCCTCGAGGAGTCCGCCGGGGGTCGTCGCCGGGGGCTGCAGCGCGAGGCCGCCACCGCCCGCGAGCTGCGTACGACGGTCGCCGACCTCGCGGGGCGTCTCGATCCGGACCGACTACCTGACACCTGGTCGGGCCTGACCGGGGTGGTGCGGGCCCTGATCGCGGATCACCTCGGCGGCATAGCGGGCCACGACGACTGGCCGCCCGAGGAGAGGGCTCTCGCCGACCGTCTCGATGGTGTGCTCGACCGGCTCGCGGTCCTCGACGGCATCGATGCCGCGCCGACCCTCGACGTCTTCCTGCGGGCCCTGACGGCGGAGTTCGACAGCGGCCTGGGCCGGGTCGGCCGTCTCGGTGAGGGCGTCTTCGTGGGTTCGCTCCCGCTGAGCTGGGGTGTCGGCTTCGACCACGTCTGGATTCTGGGTATGGCCGAGGGGCTCATGCCCTCGCGGCCCAGGGAGGACTCCCTGCTGCCGGACCGTGAGCGGGCGGTCGCCGGCGGCCACCTCCGTTCGGCCCGCGAGAGGCTGGACTCGGAGCATCGTGCGCTGCTCTCGGTTCTGGCGGGAGCGACCCGTGCCGTGCTCACCCACCCGCGTGGCGATCTACGCCGCACCACGGACCGCAGGCCGTCGCGGTGGCTACTCGACGCGGTGTCCGCACGGGAGGGCCGACCGGTCGACGCGGAGTCGATGGCCCACCTCGGTGAGCCGCACCATCACCACGTCGCTTCCTTCGTCGCGGGCCTGCGGGCGCGGACGCTGCCCGTGTCGAACCAGGAGTACGACCTTTGTCGCATCCTGGCAGCGGTGGCGCAGGGTGGTGACGTGGCCGACGACGACGTCTTCAGCCACCCACGGCTCCGCCGGGGTGTCGAGCTGGTGCGCGCCAGGGCGGGTCGCTTCTTCACCCGCTTCGACGGCAATCTCGCCGGGTGCGACGTACCCTCGCCGACCGATCCCGGCGTGGTGATGTCACCGACGCGGCTGGAGGCGTGGGCGAAGTGCCCCCACCACTACTTCATTCGTCACCTGTTGCGCGTGGAACCCGTCGAGTTGCCCGAGCGGGAGCTGAAGATCTCACCGCTCGAGCTGGGCAGCCTCGTGCACGGGGTCCTGGACCGGTGGCTGGCCGAGATGATCGGTGCACCCGGGGGTCCGCCTCGTCCCGGCGTCGCGTGGAGTCCCGCTCAGCGGTCCCGCCTGCATGAGATCCTCGACGAGGAGTGCGATCTCGCCGAGGCCCGGGGGGTCGTCGGAAGGGCGTTGTTCTGGGAGGTCCACCGGCGCCGACTGCACCGCGAGATGGAGGAGTTCTGCGGGCACGACGACGATCAACGGGCCGCCCGTGGCTCGGTGCCCGTGAGCACCGAGGTCCACTTCGGCTTCGGCGACGGCCCGGTGCCCCCGGTCACGTACGGCCTCGCCGACGGAAGGAGCCTGCGCCTGCGGGGGTCGGCTGACCGGGTCGACGCGGTGGGGGACGGTTACCTCGTGATCGACTACAAGACGGGTTCCAGCAGGCGGTTCGCCAAGCTCGGCCCCGAGGATCCCCACGGCAACGGGACGCGGCTGCAGCTTCCTGTGTATGCGGCTGCCGTACGGGAGATCTTCGACGCCCCCGACGCCGAGGTCACGGCCGCCTACTGGTTCGTCAGCAGCAGTGAGAAGTGGGCCTGGCGCGAGCTGATCCTCGACGAGGCCGTGGGGGCCTCGGTCGACGAGGTCCTGGTGACCATCGCCGACGGGATTGCGAGCGGGGTGTTCGTTGCCCGCGCCGAGGCGCCCGGGTTCGGGTCGTGGGTCGAGTGCGCATCGTGCAGCCCCGACGGACTCACCACTGCGGATCGCGCGCGTGAGCTCGAGCGCAAGGCCGCCGACCCGGCCCTCGCCGCGTGGCTGGCGTTGGCGGTGCCGGACCTGGTGCCCGGTGGTGGAGCGTGACGCTGCCACGGGACCAGGGCGTCCGCGACCGCATCGCGGTGGATCTGGACACCACCTTGTTCGTCGAGGCCGGAGCCGGGACGGGAAAGACGTCGGCGCTCGTGAGCCGTGTCCGCTCCCTGGTCCTCGACGGCGGTGAGCGGCTCGCCGGGATCGCGGTCATCACGTTCACGGAGAAGGCGGCCGCCGAGCTCCGCGACCGCCTCCGCGAGGCGTTCGCCTCCGTCTCCGGAGGAGACGGTGAGGCCGACGGGCCGCTGATGGTCGACCGGGCGCGGATCGCGCTGCACGATCTCGACGCGGCGCCGGTGGCCACCCTGCACGCGTTCGCGCAACGCCTCCTGTCGGAGCACCCGATCGAGGCGGGACTCCCGCCCGGGCTCGAGGTGCTCGACGAGATCAGCTCCGAGCTCGAGTTCGCCCACCGCTGGGACCGCTTCGTCGAACGGACACTGGCCGACCCCGACCTTCGTCGTCTCGTCGTCCTGGCCGATGTGTTGCGGGCCGACCTGGGTCGTGTCCGCGACATAGCGGTGGCCTTCGACGCCAACTGGGATCTGGTGGAACGGCTCGTCCCGGCCCGTCCCCCCGAGATCCCCGCGGTCTCGGCGGCTCACGTTCTCGAAGCCCTCGACGACGCTCTCGCGCTGCGCGGGGCGTGCACGGAACCGACCGACAAGCTGCTCGCGAAACTGGATGCCCTGGCGGCGGTACGCACGGAACTCGCGGCGGTGGCCGACGACGAGATCGCCGCGGTGGAGGTCCTCGGCCGCGTAGCGAAGTTCTCGCTCGGACGACTGGGTAGGGCCGGCGACTGGCAGGGCCGCAAGGGCGACGTCGTGGAGGCCGTGGGAGCTGCGTGTGCGACGGCGGAGACGGCGCTCGACCGTGTCGCTCAGGCGTGTATCAGCGCGCTCGGGACCCTCGTGCGGGACTTCACGCTCACCGAGGCGGAGCGTCGCCGTCGCGAAGGTCGCCTCGAGTTCCACGACCTGCTGGTGCTCGCCCGTCGCCTCCTGGAGGATCCTGCCACCGGACCCGCCGTCCGGGCGGCGGCACGTGAGCGTTACGGGCGCATCCTCATCGACGAGTTCCAGGACACCGACCCGCTCCAGATCGACATCGCCGCCGCTCTGGCAACTGATCCCACCACCGCGGCCGACTCCGGATCGCAGGGCTGGTCGCAACGGCGCCCCGGCGCGGGGTCGCTCTTCTTCGTCGGGGACCCCAAGCAGTCCATCTACCGGTTCCGGCGTGCCGACATCGGACTCTTCCTGGCGGCGTCCGACGCCTTCGGCCCACCGGTGAGGCTGGTGACCAACTGGCGGTCGAGCGCGCCCGTCATCGACTGGGTCAACGCGGTGTTCGCCGAGCTGATCGAGCCCGAGGAGGGCTCACAGCCCGCCTACGTCCCGCTCGCCGCCGGCCGTGAGGACGTTCCGGCGGGTCCCGGCGCAGCGGTGCTCGGAGGGGTCGAACACGAGCCGGGGCTGTCGGCCGACGAGGTCCGCTCCCGCGAGGCGGCTGACGTCGCGGCCACCGTGACCACCGCCGTCGAAGGCGGGTGGGAGGTGGTCGACCGCCACAGCGGCGAGACCCGCCGCTGCCGACTCGGCGACATCTGCATACTTCTGCCCGCCCGTACCTCCCTGCCCCAACTCGAACGGGCCCTGGTGGATGCCCGCATCCCGTACCGGGCCGAGTCCTCGAGCCTCGTCTACTCCACCCGGGAGGTCCGCGATCTCATCGGTGTGCTGCGGGCCATCGACGACCCCACCGACGAGTTGGCCGTGGTCGCCGCACTGCGCTCGGCCGCGTTCGGTTGCGGTGACGACGATCTGTGGGGCTACCACCGCGCCGGTGGCGCCTGGGACCTGCGTCGCCCGGTCCCGGACACGCTCACGCCGGACCACCCCGTCGTCGAAGCCATGGCGTGGCTCGCGCGGGTACGCCGTGAGCGGGCGTGGCGGAGCCCGAGCGAGATCGTGGACCGGGTCCTGAGGGACCGGGGGCTCTACGAGCTGGGCGCCGTCCGGGGCCGTGTGCGCGACCAGTGGCGTCGGCTGCGGTTCGTCGCGGACCAGGCCCGCGCGTTCACCGACGCCACGGGCGGGAATCTGCGGGACTTCATCGACTGGATCGATCTGCAGAGCGCGGGCTCGGGCCGCGTCACCGAGGCGGTCCTCCCCGAGACCGATGACGACGCCGTGCAGATACTGACGGTTCACGCCAGCAAGGGACTCGAGTTCCCGGTCACGATCGTGTCGGGCCTGACCACGAAGGTCCGACGGCGGCGCGGCGGCGTCCAGGTTCTGTGGACCGACAGCGCAGGACGTCCGGCGGTCAACTACCGCTTCCACCCGACCCTGTCCACCGCCGAGTTCGACGAGAGTCTCGAACTCGACGAACAGTTGGACTTCCACGAGAAGATCCGGCTGCTCTACGTCGCGTGTACCCGGGCCCGCGACCACCTCGTCGTGTCCCTGCACCGGACGGCGCCCGGGTCGGTCTCGTCGGTCCCGGCGCGCGGGGACATGACCGCCGCGCAGCTGCTCGCCGACGCCGGCGCGGCGTCGGCGCCGCCGGTCCCGGGCCTGGCGGGCGGCTCGCTGTCGTCCGTGAAGCCCCGGGAGGTCGTCGTGCCGGCCGATCGTGAGACCTGGGAGCGTGACATCGCGGCCGCGCGCCGCTCGCTGTCCACGCGCCGCTCGATCGCCGCCACCGCCGTCGCGGCCGAGCTCCACGATCCCGAGGCGGTCGACGCGGCGACCGTGGAGGCGACCGCCGCGGGCCTGGCCAAGAGCGCCAGGGATCTCGATCTTCCTCCGTGGAACAAGGGACGGTACGGGACGGCCATCGGGCGGGCGGTCCACGCCACTCTTCAGACGGTGGATCTCGCAACGGGGGAGGGGCTGGGGGCGATCGCCTCCGCGCAGGCTGCAGCGGAGGGGGTCGTCGCACGTGCCGGTCTCGTCGCCGCGCTGGCCGGTTCGGCACTCGACAGCGAGGTGGTCGCGCGCGCCGCCCACCTGCCGCACTGGCGCGAGCTCTACGTCGCGGCCCTGCTCGGCGAGCGCATCCTGGAGGGCTACGTGGACCTCCTCTACCGGACGCCGGAGGGTCTGGTGGTCGTGGACCACAAGACCGATCAGTTGGGAGGACCGCGCGATTTCGCGCGCGCGGCAGACAGGTATGGTCTGCAGGGAGCGGCATACTCGTTGGCCGTCGAGGAGGCAACCGGCGAGCAGGTCGTCTCGTGTGTGCTGTTGTTCCTCGCTGAGCACGGTGCCGTGGCCCACGCGGTGGACGACCTCCGGGGTCGCATCGACCGCATCAGGGCGGCGGTCCCCGATCTCGTCGGGGGTGGCGAGGTGGTGGTCGAGTGACCATCGGCAGCGAATCACCGGACGTGCACCCACCACTGCCGGAGATGACCTAGCGTCTCGGGCACAGCCGACCAGAGAGGGGGAGGGCAATCCGTCGCATCATCTCGTCGTTCCTGCTCGCCCTCGGCGTGTTCGGGTCCGGCGTCGCATCCATCACCTGGTACGCGGACTCGGTCTTCTACGACACCGACCGTTTCGTCTCGGTCGTCGACGGCGTCTTCGACGTCGGGGCCGTGCGGGGTCTCGTCGCAGACCGATTCACCGACGCCGTGGTCGAAGGGATCGAAGGGGTCCCGGTGGATTCCCTACCCGCCGGCACGTCCGCGGAGGTGTCCGACGCGGACACCGAGGCCATCCGCACGGTCGTCGGAGAGGTGTTGTCCTCCGAGAACGCCGACGCGATCCTCCTGCCGGCCATCACCGCGCTCCACACGGAGCTGCTCCTCGCGATCGATGACGACTCCACCGTCCTCTCGCGCTCGGAGACCCAGGTGGTCCTGGACCTCGGCCCTCTCTTCGCCGCGGTGCAGGCCGAACTCGCAACCGACCCGGCAACGGCCTCGTTGGCGGCGGTCACCCTGCCGGCCGACGCAGGCACCTTCGTCGTGGCGGACCGCACCACCGCGACCGACTTCGTGTGGAGCTGGCTCGCCGCGGCCGACTCCCTGGCCGTGTTCCTCGTGGCGATGACCCTCCTCGCGCTCGCGGGGGCCATCGCCGTGTCGGACCGGCGCGGCTGGACGATCCTGGCCGCCGGGGGTGGTGTTGCGATCCTCGCGGTCTTCATCATCGTCGTCATTCTCGTCTTCAGGGGTCTGGCAGGTGTCCTGGTCGGTGATCGCGACATCGCGAATTCGGTCCAGGGAACCTACGGAACCGTGATCTGGCCGCTGATCCGACAGGAGATCGTGGTCGCCGTTCTGGGGATCGTCGGTGCGGTCGCGGGCGTGATCTTCCGGTTCTTCTGGCCCGATCCGGAGCCGATGTACGCCACACCGCAGCCCTACGGCTACGACGCCTACGGCTACCCGCTCGGCCCGCCGGGCTATCCCGGCGCCAATCCCGCTCCCGGCTACGGGGCTCCCGGCTACGGCACACCCGGATACGGCCAACCCGCTTACCGTCAGCCGGCCTACGGTCAGCCGGGATACCCGCCCACGGGCGGTGTGCCCACCTGGCCCACCGGGGGGCAGCCGCCGACAGGGCGTCCGGATCAGCGGGCGATCGAGGCTCAGAGCTGGGAGGAGGCGGACCCACGTTGGGCCGATGACGACAGCTGGGACGACGACGTGTACACAGAGCCCGCCCCGTCCGGTCAGTCGCCGGTGGTGCAGTGGCAGGGGTGGGACGACGCTACGGCCGAGGACACCGCCACCCAGATCGCCCGGTCGGCCGGAAGCGACTCCACGAGCGGGTCGACGCCCGCCGTGGACCCGCTGCTCGCGCGGCCACCGGCGGATGACGACGAGGCCTGAGATGGCACCGGTGGGCGACGATGTCGTCCCCGCCCTGGTGCACCGTGAGCAGATCCGTGAACTCATCGGGCGGTACTGCGAGCGTCTCGACGAGTACGACATCGCAGGTGTCGCCGCCACGTTCACCCCGGACGCGGTGGCCGACTACGGCCCGGGCCGCGGAGGGGTTCTCGAAGGGCGCGAGGCGATCGCGGCCCGGATCGCGACGGGACAGGCGGTCTTCGCGCGGACCCACCACCAGGTCGGCCAGATCAGCATCGAACTGATAGGTGACGCGGCCTCGGCGACGTCTACCGTCCTGGCCTGGCATGAGCGCCACGACGGCACGCGCGACCTGCTGGGGTTGCGCTACGTCGACCGGCTCGAGTCGACGGTCGAGGGCTGGCGGATCCACCGCCGTCGTGTCGAGGTGACCATCGTCGACGGATTCGAAGGGGTCGACTGGCACCATGTGGCGCGCCGACCACCTTCGTCGGATCAGTCTCCGGGTGTTTCCCAGGCGTAGGCGCTCGCGCGGGGCTTGACCGGCCGGGCGAACCACAGCGGGCGGCGCAGGCCCTCGGGTCCGGGTCCGGGTCTGGTCATGGCGAGCCACTCACCGAAGACCTCGAGGCTCTTGTCGGTGTCGACGACGACGTCGCCGTAGCGGTCGCCCTCGTGGGCCGGTTCTATCCGGACGCGTTGGAGCCAGCAGTGCATCCCCGACACCGGGTCGGCCTGGGCGGCGAAGGTGAGGTTCTGGTGGACGCCCGTGTCGTTCCACCAGATGCGGCCCGTGTCGGGGTCGGCGGAGTCGTAGCGGCGTTCGGTGGGCTCGGACCGGAGCTTCCACGTGGAGCCCTCGTGGCTGAGAGCGGCGAGTCCGTTGCCCCAGGAACGACCGTCGTCCGCATCCAGGCGCCAGCGGCCCATGTGGTGGCTGACGGCGACGACACCGGGACGGATGCCCTCGGTCCGCCAGGCGGTGATGACGAAGTGTCCCGTCCGCGTCACGACCCGCACGAGCCCGCCGGTGTCGATGTCGAGCTTCTCGGCGTCGGAGGGGTGCAACCACATCGGGTGGCGGTGGCTGAGTTCGTTGAGCCACTTGGCGTTCGCCGACCGGGTGTGGATGAGCGTCGGGAGTCGGAACGTCGGAATGAGGATCCGCTCGGAGCCCTCGAGGTCGAGGTCCTCCCAGTGGACGTGACTGGGGATGAAGGTCGGTGTCGCCGCGTCGTCCCAGCCCCACTCGGCAAGGGTCGGGGAGTAGAACTCGAGCTTGCGGGACGGGGTCGGGAAGCCGAAGCGGGCCTTACCGTCGATGTCGACGCCGACGGAGCCGTCGCCGATGAAGGGCATGTGGCCCTCGATCTCGTCGAGCGAGTCGTGCATCCCCGCTGTGCCCGGCTTGCGGTGCACTCCGTCCTCGCCGCGGACGGTCCCGGCGAGATCGGCGTCACCCACCGGCCGCTCGTGGACCGCGTACACGCCGTCCTCGACCGAGAAGGAGCCGCGTGAGCGCATGTACTCGAGAGCGCTCTGTCCCTCCGCCTCGGCGGCTTCGGGCAGACCGGGGATCGAGTTCTCGAACATCAGCGAGTAGTACTCGTCGATGCTGATGGGCCGGGTCGGATCCCCGGGTGACTCGAACCACTTCCGGATGCCCAGTTCGCCGTCGGGGTCGATCCGCCACGACAGGTCGATCCAGAACTCGTTCTCTTCCCACACCTCGCCCTTGTTGAACTCGTGGGTGCGGCGGTCGGGGTCGATCGGCGCGCCGTCCCGCAGTTCGGCGTAGCGCCGCATCACCGGCTGACGGAAGCCCACCCAGCGGGCGGCGTGGGTCTCGAAGCTGGCGAGGTCGTGGCGTTCGGAGCCGACCCCCATGGGCAGGACGTAGTCGGCGTACCAGGCCGTCTCCGACCAGGTGGGCGTGAGGGCGACGTGGCACTCCACCTTCGACTCGTCGAGGAGAGCCTCCATCCACGAGAAGCCGTCCGGGTTGGTCCAGATCGGGTTGTAGACGCGCGAGAAGTACGCGGCCAGCGTGCCGCGGCCTTCGTTGAGGAAGTGGGGGAGCAGGATCGACATCTCGTGGTACGAGAGCGGGTACTCCTTTGGCCACGACAGCTCGTTCCAGCTGGTGATCGGCTGCCCGCCGAACGGGTGCGGTGGCGCCATCTTGTTCCAGCCGTTGCCGGCGGTGCCACCGACCGTGGCGACCGAACCGGTGAGCACGTTGATGAAGAACAGGCAGCGGGCGACTTGCCAACCGCCGAGGTTGCCGGCACCGGCGGAGCGCCAGTTGTGCGACGCGAACTTGGTCGGGTGGGCGCCGATGATGCCGGCGAT